>NZ_PIZC01000018.1:27190-30713 GCF_019325145.1 Actinomyces sp. 594 | reverse complement strand
CCCCACCCAGGGCCTCCCAGAATCTCACGACTTCTGACACTCCCAGATGTCATGAGATCCAACAGTCCCAGAAGTCATGAGACATCACAGGCACCCAGGGGTACGTACCGTCGTTGGAAGTGCCGAAGCGTTGGTGCCAAGTGCCGAACCGTCACGCCAAGTACCGAACCGTCATCCGGGGGCGCATGGGCGCACAAGTCGGGTCGGCGCCCGGGCGGTCGTGTCTTGGCCCGGGGCGTGTCGAGTAGGGCTCCAAGATCACCGGCGTATCGTCAATGGTCGCGGCCCCGGTCCGGCACCCAGATGATCCCAAGGAATCGTCGCAAGTCAGCACCACCCGCCCGAGAACGACCTCGCCTGCCCGAGACGCCCCTGGTCCGGCGAGTACGTCCTCTGCGGCCCGAGAACGTCCTTATCAGCCCCAAACCCTCCCGAACGTGGAGGGCCTGGGGATCACGGGGTCGTACTCGCCAGCTCGGCACCCGCCGACAACAACCACCCAAACCACAGCCCCGCCCCCGACCACCACACCCACAAACCGGAAGAGCCTTATTACCGCCGAGATCGGTCAAAGTTACGTACCGAGACCGGTAAGCGCCGCCTGTGGCCCGGCCGCCTACGCATGGAGCACTCCGTGCCCTCGAGACCACCCTCCTACACCGCCTCGCGTACGTGAGAGCCAAATGCGTACGCATTCCGACCGACCTCGACACGTTACAAGTGCCGGTCTCAGCACGTAACAAGTGCCGGTCTCGCGGGGAAGGGAAGGGAAGGGAAGTGGGGTGAGCGGCGCTCAGCGGCTGGCCCAGGCGCGCCAGAGGCGGGTGTACTCCCCTTCGGCCGCCAGCAACTCCGCATGCGGACCGAGTTCCACAATCCGCCCGTCAATCACCACCGCCACCCTGTCGGCGGCCGCGGCCGTGTCCAGTCGGTGAGCGATTGCCACCACGGTACGCCCAGCCAGGACAGCATCCAGCGAGCGCTCGGCGGATCGGGCGACGCTCGGATCCAACAGGCTGGTGGCCTCATCCAGCACGAGTGTGGCCGGGTCCATCAGCACGATGCGAGCCAGTGCCACCTGTTGGGCCTGCCCAGGAGTCAGCTGCGCGCCGCCGGCGCCGACAAGGGTCTCCAAGCCGTCGGACAGACCCCCCACCCAGTCATCAGCCCCCACTACTTCCAGTGCTCGCTTGAGCTCGGCGTCGGTGGCGTCGGTGCGCGCCAGTCGCAGGTTGTCCGCCAGGCTGCAGGCGAAGACGTGGTGCTCCTGGGTCACGAGTACCACCTCGCGGTGCAGTGCGTCCTCCGTGAGCGCGGTCAGGTCGATTCCATCGCCGTCCTCACCGTCACCCACCGTAACCCGCCCGCGGGTGGGCGGGTGAACGCCGGCGAGCATGCGGCCGAGCGTGGACTTGCCCGAGCCGGACGGGCCGACCACGGCCAGTCGCTCCCCCGGGATCAGCTCCAGATCGACGTCATGCAGGACGTCGTGTCCGGGCCGGTAGGCGTATGAGACGCCGCGCGCACGCGGTGGCCGACCCGTGACCGCCCCGCTGGTGGCATCCCGGTCGGGGCGTACCAATTCCACACCCACGATCCGGGACATGGCCGCACCCGCCGACTGCAGGGAGTCGATCCAGTAAGTCACCTCCGAAACGGGTGTGCGCAACTGGATGGCGTACAGCGCCACCGTGGTTATGGCCCCGAGAGTGACGGCACCACGGCCGGCCAACCAGGCGCCCCAGGCGACGACGGCGATCACCGGCACGAATGACCCCAGCCCCAACGCGGTTAGCAGGACGATGCGCAGCCAAAGTGTGTACTGCTCGGTGGACCAGACCTCGATCGTGGCGCGATCCAGGATGCGGTTGCGGCGCGCCCCGAGCGCGTGAGCGTCAACGGTGTCGGCCTGGTCGGCGGTTTCGGCGATGACGCCGTCGACCTCGGCCCACATGGCGTTCATGGCCCGGTAGGCGGGCACCGCATGCCGCAGGTACCAGTGCCACACCGGCACCACAGCCAGCAGCGGCACGATCATGGCGGGACTGAGCCTTGGGGAGGTGATCACTGCGGCGACGACGATCGTAAGCAGCGTCAGCACGATCACCAGGATCTGGCTGACACCGCGCTGGACGACGTTGCGGATGGACTCCAGGTCGCGGCCGGTGCGCCCCAACAGGTCACCGGTGCCGGCGGACTCGACCACCGACAGCGGCAGGTGCATGGCAGAACCGACCAGACGCTCACGCAGCTCGGCGAAGACCCGCTCCCCCAGTACGCGGGCCAGGTACTCGCCGCAGCCGGTCAGGACGGCGTTTCCTATCGCCAGGGCGATGACGACGGCGATGAGCCCCTGCAGCCGCCCGGCCACGGAGGCGGCCGCAGCGCCCTCGGCGCCTGCCACCAGATCCACCATGTCTCCGAGCACCCGCGGGATGCCCACCGCGGCCAGGGCGGCCAACAGCTGGAGAGTGGTTACGGCGGCCACGGCGCCCTTGTGCTCCCTGATCAACTCGAGGGCGCGACGGCGTACGGCAACGGCGTCGGCCACGGGCAGGCGCCGGTTCATTGCCTCCCTCCCGCCTCGACCCCGCGTTCGACGACGGCCCGGTAGGCGTCCAGCGCGCTCAGCTCGTGGTGGGTGCCGCGCGCGATTTCACGCACCTGCGCCGCGACGACGTCGAGCAGCACCACTTCATCGCAGCGGCCCAGCAGCAGCGGAGAGGCGGTGACGACGATGGTGGTGAGTCCGCGGCGGTCTTCGCGCAGTCGCCGGGCCACCAGATCCTCGGTATGGGAGTCCAGGGCGCTGGTGGGCTCTACCAGCACCAGAACGGGCGCACGGCGAGCGACGGCGCGGGCCAGGGCCAGGCGCTGACGCTGCCCACCGGAGACGTTGCGGGCCTTCTCGGTGAGTTGACCGTCCAGGCCGCCGAGGGAGTCCAGGGCGTCGCCCGCCGCGGCGACGTCGAGGGCATGTTCGGCGCGCTCCCGCTGGGCGGGGGTCAGTGGCGGCGCACCTCCTCCAGCGGCGGGTCCTTCGTCGCCGTGGGCGCCGGCCAGTGCGCCGGAGCGGATGACGTCGGCGGTCGAGCGCGGACCGGACAGCGGGATCTCGTCGCCGAGGATCTCGTCGGCTAGCGTCCCGGCGAAGACCTCGGCGTGGGCGCCGGAGAAGACGATGGTGCGGCGCACCTCCTCCAGCGGAACCGTCCGCAGATCGGTGCCGCCGAGCGCGACGGGGCCGTCGGCGTCGTCGGCGCGGCCCAGACGCACGGCCAGGGAGGCGGCCCGGGCGGGGTCGGCGCACACCAGGGCGGTCATCCGCCCGCCTGGCAGCACCACCCCGGAGGTGAGGTCGGTCAGGTCGCCGGTCGGGTCCAGGTGCGTCCCGGGGACGATGCCGGCGTCGTCGGTGAGTGGCTCGACCGCCTCAATGCGGGCCACCTTGCGGGCGCCCACCCAGGCGCGGGTGGAAAACTGGATCAGGTCGGCCATCACGCCCAGCGGCCCCACTAGGAAG
>NZ_PIZC01000018.1:0-26874 GCF_019325145.1 Actinomyces sp. 594 | reverse complement strand
CAGGGCCGCGCGGGCGCCCGCGCCGACGACGACGGCGGTGAACACCATGGGCGCGCCGGCCTTGACGGTGGCCAGGAGCGCCTGGGTGGAGGCGACGCGAATGCCCGCGTCGCGCACCCGGCGGGAGGCCTCGGCGTAGCGGGCGGTGTAGACGTCCTCACCGCCGATGCCGCGCAGGACGCGCAGCCCGGCCACGGCGTCAGTGGTGATGGTGGACAGGCGACCCTGCTCCTCACGTTGCCGGGACAGGCGCCGGTTCAGGGGGCGGACGAAGGCTGCCACCAGCGCCAGCACGAGTGGCAGCCCGATCAGCACCAGCAGTCCCAGGGCCACGGAGGTGCGCAGCATGAGCACGCCGACGGCCACGACGCTTACCAGCGCTCCGATGACATTGACGCCGAAGTACATCAGCTCGCCGATATTGTCGGAGTCGGCAGTGATGGTGGCGATCACGTCGCCGCTGGCGATCCGGCGGGTGACGGCGCGCGAACGCAGGCCCAGGCGGTGGGCGGGGCCGCGCATGGTGGGTTTCCAGGCGCCGGCCCAGGCGGCGAATCCGGCGGCGTCCTCCAGGCCGGCGGTGAGTGAGCCGAGCAGCACCAGGCCTAGCAGCGCGGCCAGCCCGGGCAGCAACCGCGTGGTCAGGCCCGCTTCCAGACCGGCGTCGAGCAGGTCTCCGAGGGCCAGTGGGATGAGCGCCTGCGCCAGGTAGGAGGCGGCGGCCACCAACACGCCACAGCCGATAGCGGGCAGACTCATGCGGGTTACGGCGCGCAGCAGACCACCCGGGGTGGTGGGCAGATCGGGCGGCGGGGTCGCTTGTACTGAGAGGAAAGCGGGCCACCGCCGCGGGGCGCGGGCAACGGGGATCGACACGGTCTCCTAGCCTAGGTGGCCCGGCTGCGGCCGACACCCTCACCCACCCTCGCCACGGCCACGAACACTTGCCTCCTACTGCGAGCTTTTGCACCCTGGTGTGCGGCAATTTGCCATACACCAGGGTGCAAAAGCTCGCATCAGAGCGAATCGGGTGCCTCGGAACCCGGCCGCACGCGCCGGGGCTGCTAACCCGGCCGGAGCGCCGCTTACGCCGCCGTGGGCGCCAGGGCGTTGTCGGCTGGCAGTGGCTTGGGGCCGCGGCGCAGGCGGGCGCCCAGCAGGATGAACGCCCACGCGATTAGCGCCCAGACGGCCAGGACCGCCAGCGTCTTCAAGTAGATCCCGTCCACGCCGCCGCCGGCGATCAGGCGGCGGAAGGCCAGCTGGGTGTAGCTCATCGGCAGGTAGGGGTGGATCCACTGGAAGAAGCGCGGCGTGGTCTCGATCGGGAAGGTCGCGCCCATGGAGGTGATCTGCAGGCTGAGCAGGATGATGGACACGAAGCGGCCGCGGAAGGCGAGCGTGGCCACGCAGGCCTGGTTGACGGCGACGAAGGTCAGCGACGCAGCGATCGCCATGGCGCACAGGCCCACCAGGTTGGCGGCGTGAATCTCACCGGCGGCGTTGACCGCAACCATCATGACCACGGCCTGGGCGACGGCGAGCAGGGCGGCCGTGGTGGCGGGCCGGACGGCCGAGGCGTACCAGCGCTCACCGTGGTCGCGCTTGTCCAGGGCGGGCAGCACCAGGAACAGGGCGATGGCGCCGACCCAGAGGGACAGGCTCATGAACATCGGGGTGAAGCCGGCGCCGTTATTGGCTACAGCGTTCTCACGGACAGCGTCGACGTTGGCGGCATCCGCAGCCACATCGGCCATGGTGCGCCGCTGCGAGGCGGTGTAGTCGGGGATCTGGTCGACGCCGTCCGACAGGCCCTCGCTGAGGGTATCCGCTCCGGTGGCCAGCGCGGAGGACCCGTCCTGGAGCCGACCCATGCCGTCGCTCAGGGTACCCGCTCCGGTGGCCAGCGCGGAGGACCCGGCGCGGGCGGTGTCCAGGCCACCGGAAAGAGTGCCCGCACCGGAGGAGGCGGCGGAGGCGCCACTGGACAGGCGGCCTACGCCGTCGGCCAGGGTCTGGGAGGAGGTGGCCGCGGTGGAGGCGCCGGAGGAGAGCGTTTCCAGGCCGCTGTACAGCGTCCCGGCTCCGGTGCGCAGGCTCTGCGCGCCGGTGTTGACGGAGTCGGCGCCCGTGGCCAGTTGCGACGTACCCGTGGAGAGCGTGGACGCTCCGCTGGACAGGGTATTCAGCCCGGCGGAGAGGTCACTGGAGCCGGCAGCGACCTGGGAGGCGCCACTGCTGAGGGTATTGGCGCCGGCAGTCAGGGTCGTGCCCTGGGCCGAGAGGGTCGCCAGCACCCCGGTCAGCGTGGCGTCGGCGCCGGTGGAGGCGTTGTAGACATCGTTGCCGGACCCCAGCCCCCCGGCCAGCGCGGCGGCGCCGGAGGACAGTTGCTCCGCCCCGGTCGCGACGTCTCCCACGGAGCTGCGCAGGCTGGTAGCGCCACTGGACAGCTGCTCCGCGCCGGAGGCGACCTGGCCGACGGCGCCGGTCACGCTGGTGCTGGAGGCGGCCAGGGTGTTCAGGCCTCCGAGCACGGTGCCGGACTGGGCCGTGTCCTCGGTGGTGCCCAGGCCGCCGGCGGCCTGGGTAATCGCCTGGCAGGTCGTGTCGGTCTCGCCGTGGTCGGCCACGCACTGCTGATAGGCGCCGGCCAGTGCGGCGGCGACTTGCCCGGCCCCCGCCTGCGCCGTGGCGACCCCGCCGGTGTAGTCGTTGACCGCGCCGTACAGGGTCTGCTGGCCGGCGGCCGCCGAGTCGGTAGACGCTCCGATCCCGCTGACCGCGGTCTGCGCCCCCGCCGCCAGGTCATTGGCGGCGCCGTACAGCGTCTCCTGCCCGCCGCTGTAGGAGTCGGTCTCCGAGCCGACGCTGGTCGACAGCTGGTCCGCGCCCGCCGCTACCTGCTCGGCGCCGGGGTCGATGCGGTCCTTGAGGGTCACGTATGCCTGCTCGACGCCGTCGACGTAGTCGGTCACGCCGGCGGACAGGGTGGAGGCGCCGGTGGAGAGTGTGGATGCCCCTGTGGACAGCTCGGCGGCCCCGGAAGCCGCCGAGGTGGCGCCGGTGGATACCTGCTGGGCGCCGGAGTCGACCGTGGCCGCGCCCGAGGCCAGGGTGGAGGTGCCGTCGGCCAGGGTGCCCGCGCCATCGGCCAAAGTGCTCGCGCCGGAGGCGGCCGAGGAGGCTCCCGCCGATAGCTGCGCCACGCCGTCGGCCAGTTGCTGGGAGCCGGCGGCTGCGGCGGAGGTGGAGGTCGCCAGCACGGTCAAGCCGTCGGAAAGAGTGACGGCGCCGGAGGCCAATTCGCTTATGCCGACCGTAACGGTGGTGGCGCCGTCGGCCAGTTGCGCCGCGCCGTCGGCGGCGTCGGTGGTGCCCGACTCCAGGGTGGCGGCGCCCGAGGCCAGGGCGGTGGCGCCGTCGGAGGCCTCCACGAGCCCCTCGCGGATGGTGGACACGCTCAGCAGCAGGGTGGACAGTACGCGTTCGGCCCCCTGCTGCTCCAGGCGGTTGGACAGCTCGGAGGCGACGGTGGCGGCCATGGTGCCCGCCAGGTAGTTGATGCCGTCGTCGGTGACGAGCCTGAGCTCCTGGGTGACGGCGTCGGAGGGGTCGTCGGAGCCGACGCGGGAGGCGACCTGGGAGAAGTCGGCCGGAATGTAGAGGATGGCGCGGACCTTCTGCGTGTTCATGTCCGCCTGTGCGGTGGCGGCGTCCATCTGCTCCCAGGTGAAGCCGACGTTCTCATCGCCGTCGGGGTGGGTCAGGGCCTCGGTGAGGTCGGCGCCGAGGTTGAGGGTCTCGGTCTGCCCACTGGCGAGGGTGGCCGTATAGGCGCTGTCCTCATTGACGACGGCGGCCTTGATGTCTTCCAGCCGGTTGGTGGGGTTCTGGTAGGCGAGCGTCAGCAGACCGGCGTAGAGCAGCGGGACGATGGACACCGCCACCACCACTACCAGGTTTGCGATACGAGAGCCACTGAGTTTCTTCATCTTGAGCCGCCTCCCCGAGTCACGGACACTGACGATACACATCTGTATCGACAGCTTCAATACAGACCTGTATCAGGCGGGCCTGACAACACCCCGGATGCCGGGAGGACAAACCCGGGGAGACGCCCAACGAGTCCCCCACGACGCTCTCCGCACCGCCGCGACGAATGTCGCGAATGACACAGAGCGGCCCGAAATGACATGATGAGCCGGACATGAGCAAGAGCAGGGAGCAGGCCGAGGAGCTGATCGAGGCGGCGGGCGCGCGTTTGTCTGCCCGCCGGGCCGCGGTGCGTCGGCTCATCGGCGTCACCCCGTCCGAGCGGCGCGCGCAGACGCAGGCGCTACTGCTGGACGCCGGCCGCGAGCTCATTGCCAACAAGGGCATCGGCGGCACCTCGGTGGGCGACATCTGCTCCCGAGCCGGATTCACCCGCGGGGCCTTCTACTCCAACTTCACCGACATGGACCACTTCGTGCAGCGCCTGGCCGAGGAGCAGTGGGAGGCCATCGTCAACTTCGTCGACGATTCCGTGGCCGGGGCAATGCCGGTAGACCTGGACTCCTCCGCCCCGGAGAGTGACGCCGAGCTCGCCTCCGGGCTGGCGGAGCTCGCCTCTCGGCTGCTTGGGGCGATGCCGATCTCGCGGGAGGTCTTCCTGCTGCAGCATGAGTTTGCCGCCTACATCGCGCGCACCGAGGACGCGCCTGGGGCCTCCCCCCTGCGCGAGGGCTACGCCGCCTTCCGGCAGCACCTGGTCGGAGTGCTAGTCGATGGGCTGGCCTCGATCGGCCGCGAGTGCCTGCTCAGCCCTGCGGACACCACCGAGCTCATCCTCGCCACCGCCGTGCGGTCAATGCGTATGGGGCTGTCAGACGGGCTCGATGACGCCTCAGCGGGAGCGGCTGCTGCGGCCGGCGCACGTCCTGAAGTACCGGACCTGACTGCCTTCCTAGCACGGACTCTGCCAACGCTGCTGGCCCGCCTGTCAACGCCGGTTACCCGCGCCAGCGCCTCCTAGGCCCGCCGCCAGGAAGGGAGCTGAGGGAGCTCCCGCGCTCCGGCATGTATTCGCCCCTACGAGCCGCCATTGCTTGACTGCCCCAAGGCCCCGCCTGCCGGCCACCGGCGCATCACGCGGCCCGCGCCGGACGGGAAATCGTATCCCGACCGCCCTTGACATGCACAGCGTCGGCTCCGCTACCCTCACCCCATGATCGCTTCGACGCCAACGACCCGTACCCTGATGGTGCGCGCCGAGAGCATGCGTCGAATGCAGATGCGCTGACAGCGCCAGCCGTCGCTGTTTACACGAGTAACGGTCAGAGTCCGAGCCGCCTGCGGGCGCTCGTCGTACTCCGCGGTCGTCTGATCCGTCCGGCCCGCGTTCAAGCCCCGTCAATCCTCCGTTCGTCGCCGCCACGCGCCCGCGCGCACCGCGCCCACCCCAACCCACCACCCCAACCCACCGAGACCGGCACAAGTAACGCATCGAAACCGGCACTAATGACGTGCCGAGGTCGGTCGATATGGCGGCCCCAAGCCTTACAGGAAGCACCATGACCATCTTCGCCCCCACCGTCGTCACGGACACCGACGCCGGGTCCGTCTCAACCGCAACAGCGAACCAATCCCGGCACGCCAACTCGCCCACAGCCGTGGCCTCATCGCCGGCCGACGCCGCGACTTCCGCCGTCGCCCCCGATGCCTCCGACCTCGCCCCGCACGCCTCCGCCTCGCCCTTCGACGTCATCCACGACCGCACCGGAACCGCCAGCCTCAAGTGGGACTTCGCCGCCGACCGCGGCCGCCCCGAAACCGCCCTGCCACTATGGGTAGCCGACATGGACCACCCCACCGCCCCCTGCATCGTCAACGCCCTGCTGTGGCGGGTGCGGCACGGCATCTTCGGTTACACCGAGCCCGACGCCGCCTATGGCGCCACCCTGACCGCCTGGTTCGCCCGCCGCTACGACTGGCGCATCGACCCGGCCTGGAACGTCGTCACCCCGGGTGTCGTTCCCGCGCTGGCGACGGCGGTGCGGGCCTTCACCGAGCCCGGCGACGCCGTCGTCATTGAGGAGCCCGTCTACTACCCGTTCCGGGAAGTCGTCGAGCAGCAGGGGCGCGTGGTGGCCCCAGCACCGCTGGTGCGCGGCGCCGACGGCGTCTACCGGCGCGACCTGGACACGCTGGAGGCCGTGCTCACGAGCACCGGCGCCCGCCTGCTGCTCCTGTGCAACCCGCACAACCCGGTGGGCCGGGTCTGGTCCCGCGCCGAGCTGGCGGCCCTGGCCGAGGTGGCCGAGCGCCACGACGTACTCGTGGTCTCTGACGAGGTGCACGCCGATCTCGCCCTGCCCGGGTACCGCACCACGCCCTTCGCCTCCCTGTCCGCCGACGCCGCCGCCCGCACCGTGACCTGCACCTCGCCGTCGAAGTCCTTCAACCTGGCCGGGCTGCAGGTGGCCAATATCCTCATAGCCGATCCCGAGCTGCGCGACCGCTTCCGCACAGCACTCGGCGCCGTCGGCTACTCCCAGCCGAACACGCTGGGGCTGACCGCCTGCCAGGCGGCCTACAAGTCCGGCGACGCCTGGCTCGACGCCCTGCGTCGGCATGTCGAGTATGCACGCCGCCACGTCATCCGCCGCCTCGAGCGGGTGCCCGGCATCGAGGTCTCCCCCTGCGAGGGCACCTACCTGCTGTGGCTGGACTGCACCGGGCTACTGGAAGCCGCGGGCCTGGCGGCGGATGAGCTGGACGGCTTCATCACGCGCGAGGCCGGCCTGTGGCTCGACGACGGCGCCCTGTTCGGCGCGGGCGGCGCCGGCTTCACCAGGCTGAATATCGCCTGCCCCAGGGCCACCCTGGATGAGGCGCTGGACCGTCTGGAGATCGCCGTGCACGGCCTGCTCGCCAGCGCCGCCGCCTGACCCACCGCCCCATCTCGCCGAGACCGGCACCAATGGCATGCCGAGACCGGCACAAGTAACGCGCACAGTGCGCCCAACACCCACTCCGAAAGCTCTTATGTCCATCGATTCCAGCCCCACGCAGTCCCCCGCAGCCGTCCCCGGGCCCGCCGTCGACTATTCCGAGTGTCGCACCGCCCCGATCCAGCACCATCACTCCTGGACAGGCGTCCCCGCCGGCTGGCGGCTCGACACCGTCCTGGCGCACGTGGGCACCGGCACCGACCCGGCCACCGGCGCCATCACGACGCCGATCCACCTGTCGACTGCCTTCGGGCACCCGGGCCTGGGCGCATCCACCGGCTACGACTACACGCGCACCGCTTCCCCCACCCGCGACGTCCTGCAGGACGCGCTGGCCCGGCTCGACGGCGGTGCAGCCGCCTTCGCCCTGGCCTCCGGCATGGCGGCGGTGCAGCTGACGGTCACCGCGCTGGCACCGTACGGGTCGCGGATCATTGCCCTGGAGGACCTGTACGGCGGCACCTACAGGTACTTGAGCTGCCTGGCCGACGACGGCGCCTACGAGGTGGACTTCGTGGTCGGCGAGGAGGGGCTGCGGGAGGCGCTGCAACGGCCGGCTGCGTTGGTGTTGATCGAGACCCCCACCAACCCGATGATGACCGAGCTGGACATTGCGCGGGTGGCCGGCTGGGCGCACGCGGTCGGCGCCCTGCTGGCGGTGGACAACACCTTCTACACGCCGGTGATCTGCCAGCCGCTGGAGCTGGGGGCGGACGTGGCCGTGTACTCGGCCACCAAGTACCTGGCCGGGCACAACGACGTCATGGCGGGCGCCGTCGTCGTAAATGACTCGGCGCTGGGTGAGCGACTCCAGTATCAGTTGAACACGACCGGGGCAACGCTGGGTCCATTTGACGCGTTCTTGCTGCTGCGGGGGCTGAAGACGCTGTCGCTGCGCATGGAGCGGCATGAGACCAACGCCCGGAAGGTGGCCGACTTCCTGCGCGCCGACGCCCGGGTAACGCGGGTGCTGTATCCAGGACGGTCCGGCATGGTTTCCTTCGAGCTGGCCGACGGCGTCGACGTGGCCGCGTTCCTGGAGGGGGTGCGGGTGTTCACCTTCGCCGAGTCGCTCGGCGGGGTGGAGTCGCTGGTGACGTGCCCGAGCGTGCAGACGCATGCGGACGTGCCCCCGGCCACGCGCGCCGCCTACGGGCTGACGGAGCAGCTGCTGCGGCTGAGCGTCGGCATTGAGGACGCCGCTGATCTGACCGCCGACCTGCGGCAGGCGCTGGACCGGGCGAGCAAACAGGCGGCGTGATCGGCGTTGCGGACCAAACCGTGCGCCGCCATATCTACCGGTCTCGGCACGTTACAAGTGCCGGTCTCGGCACGTTACAAGTGCCGGTCTCGGCGGGGAGGGGCGGGGAGAGTTGGTCGGGAGGGCTACCAGCTGACCGGCACCGGGGCGCCCTCGCGGTAGCCGGAGGCCGACTGGATGCCGACGATCGCCCGCTCGCGGAACTCCGGGGTGGAGGCCGCGCCGGCGTAGGTGAAGGCGCTGCGCACGCCCGCCACGATCGAGTCGATCAGGTCCTCCACGCCGGGGCGCTCGGGGTCCAGGTACATGCGGCCGGCGCTGATGCCCTCCTCGAACAAGCCCTTGCGGGCGCGGTCGAAGGCGTCCTCCCCCTCGGTGCGGTCCGCCACCGCCCGTGCCGAGGCCATACCGAAGCTCTCCTTGTAGGCGCGGCCGTCGGCGTCGTACTGCAGGTCGCCCGGGGACTCGTGGGTCCCGGCGAACCAGGAGCCGATCATCACGTTGGAGGCGCCGGCCGCGAGCGCCAGGGCGACGTCGCGCGGGTGACGCACCCCGCCGTCGGCCCACACGTGCGCGCCCAGCCGCGCCGCCTCCCGGCTGCACTCCAGGACGGCGGAGAACTGGGGGCGGCCCACGCCGGTCTGCATGCGGGTGGTGCACATGGCGCCCGGTCCCACCCCCACCTTGACGATGGAGGCGCCGGCGTCGACCAGGTCGCGCACCCCGGCGGCGGTGACCACGTTGCCGGCGACGATCGGGAGGCCGTCGGGCAGGGCGGCGCGCACGGCCCGCACCACCTCCACCATGCGGTCCTGGTGGCCGTGGGCGGTGTCGACGACGATCACGTCCACCCCGGCCGCCACGAGGTCGGCCGCGCGGCGGGCCGGATCCCCGTTCATGCCGATGGCGGCACCCACGCGCAGGCGGCCGGCGGCATCGACGGCGGGCCGGTAGATGGTGGAGCGCACGGCCCCGGAGCGGGTGAGCAGGCCCACTAGGCCACCGTCGGCCCCTACCACCGGCGCCAGGGCGCGGCGGGCAGCCTTGAGCCGGTCAAAGGCCTCGCGCGGGTCGATCCCCTCCGGCAGGGTCACGAGCTCGGTGCTCATCACCCGCCGCACCTGGGTGAAGCGGTCCACGCCGCTCACGTCGCGCATGTCCACCATGCCGATGGGGGCGCTGGTGCCCGGGTCGACGACGACGGCGGCCCCGTGGGCGCGCTTGGGGATCAGGCCCAGGGCGTAGCCGCAGGTGTGGTGTGGCTTGACCGTCACCGGGGTGTCGTAGACGAGGTGGGAGGCCTTTACCTGGGCGACGGTGTCGGTGACGACGTCGAGCGGGATGTCCTGGGGGATGATGGCGATGCCGCCGCGGCGGGCGACGGTCTCCGCCATGCGCTTGCCGGCGACGGCGGTCATGTTGGATACCACCAGCGGGATGGTGGTGCCGGTGGCGTCGTCGGTGGTCAGGTCCACGCCCGTGCGTGATCCCACGGCGGAGCGGGAGGGGACCATGAATACGTCGTCGTACGTCAGGTCGAAGGTGGGCTGCATGCCGTTGAGGAACTTCACTGAAGGATTCTACGGCGGCCCGGACCGTCGGCGGTCCAGGGATTTCTGCGGCAGGCCCGGGGGGAGCGAACGGCCCCTCATGCCCGTCTCGCTACGAGTAGCCGGGGATGAGGGGCCGTTGCGCGCGGGCCGGGGTGGCCGGCTCGCGGGTACGGTCAGGCGTCCTGCTCGGGGTCCTTACCTACCAGGAAGGCGTAGCAGAAGCCGGCGATGGCTGCGCCCAGGAGCGGGGCGACGATGAACAGCCACAGCTGCCCGGGGGCGCCGTTGCCGGCCTCGAAGGCGACGGCGATGGAGCGGGCCGGGTTGACGGAGGCGTTGGTGACCGGGATGGAGACCAGCAGGATGAGGGTCAGGGTGGCGCCAATGGCCAGCGGGGCGAAGCCCTTGGGGGCGCGGGAGTCGGTGGAGCCGAGGATGACGATCAGGAAGATCGCGGTCATGACCACCTCGCAGATGAAGCCGGCGGCCAGGCCGTAGCCGTGCGGGGAGTGCTCGCCGTAGCCGTTGGCCGCGAAGCCGTTGGCGGCCACGTCGAAGCTGCTGGAGCCGGAGGCGATGGCGTACAGGACGCCGCCGCCCACCAGGCCGCCCACCACCTGGATGCACCAGTAGGGCAGCAGATCCTTCCAGGCGAAGCGGCCGGCGACGGCCAGGCCGAGGGTGACGGCGGGGTTGAAGTGGCCGCCGGAGATGGCGCCGACGGCGTAGGCCATGGTGGTCACGGCCAGGCCGAAGGCCAGGGCCACGCCGAGGTAGCCGATGCCTACGGGGAAGTTGCTGTCAGTGATAGCGGTGGCGGCGAGTACTGCGGAACCGCAGCCGGCGAAGACGAGCCAGAAGGTGCCGATGAACTCGGCGCCGAGGCGCTTGGACAGGGGTGCCATGAGGGCCTTTCGTAGTTGTGAAAGTGAATCAGGTAACTGGGTCGGGAGCCGGGCGTGAGCCTTGCTAGGGCGGCTTCCCGACGGCGCTCCCGCTCGCGGTGTGCTGCCTGGCAGCCCGCCGGGGCGGCGCCTCATGCCCGTTGGGGGCATGGAAAACGCCCCGCAACACCGACTATTCAGCCGATGACGGGGCGTCAGTGCGCCAGAAGGGACTCGAACCCCCAACCTTCTGATCCGTAGTCAGATGCTCTATCCATTGAGCTACTGGCGCAATCCGGTTCGGACAGTCCGGAACATTACCCGGCGAACCGGCGCCTCACAAATCGACGGGCCGTGAGTCTTGGCACAGCTGTGATCCGCGCCCGGTTCACGTCCGGGACGCGCCTCCGGCGGGAGCGGGACCGCACTGCTTCCGTCGCCTTGGCCGGGGAGGGTGGCACCTCCCCGGCCAAGGCGGGCGCGGATCAACCGGTCACCTCACGGGAATTTCAGAGCCGGTAGTGACGGCGCAGCCACAGCATGGCGGAGCCGACCAGCACCAGGGCCAGGGCCACCAGGCCGAAGGCGGTATACGCGCCCGTACGGGCCAGCGACTGGCTACCGATCCCTGCCGCCGCTGCCTGCGTTTCAGCGGGACTGCTCGGCGCGCTCGCCGACGGTTGTGCTCCCGCCCCCGATGACGACGGCGCAGCGGCCCCACCCGTCGGGGCGACCGCCCCGGAGTGGGTTCCACTCGGATCCGCCCCCGTGCCGGCACCGGGGCCTGTGCTGGAAGCGGCGCCCGGCGCCGCCGGGGACTTGTTGCCGGCGACGCGCAGCTCGGCGACGCTGACGCCGTTCTCCTCCCCCGACCGGGTGTTGGCCACGTCCACACGCACATAGCGCGCGCGTACCGCCTGGTCGAGCTCCAGGACCGCGGGGGCCCAGCGGGTGGGGTCGATCTCAACCATGCCGACCGGTTCCCAGTTCTCACCGTCCTGGGACACCTGCGCGTCCAGGCTCGTGGCGTGGGTGGCGCTTGTCTCCTGGTCGGGGGTGTAGTGAACCTTGGTCACGTCGTAGGTATCGCCTAGGTCGATCACATAGCCGGATTCTGCGGCCTGGGCGGTGGCGGTGGTGAAGATGTTGTCATCCACGGCGGAAGCGGCCGTATCGGGCGCGGTTACCGCCAGGGAGGACTGGGGCAGGTAGTCGGCGGTCTTCCAGTCGATGGAGATCTCCGGGGAGGTCCAGGCCGCCCAGTCGGAGGCCTGTGTGCCGTCTCCGCCGATCGGGCACACGCGGATGGTCAGCTGGTAGTCGCCGGTGGGGGCCTGCTGGTAGCTGCCGTCGGCGTCGTAGTAGCCGCCGGACCAGACGAAGGCGATGTTGCGCCCGCGCACGCGCCAGCTGGTGTCGTAGTCGGCCGGGCCGAGGAAGGAAACCGTGCCGTCGTTGTATACCCGGGAGACCTCCATAACAGCGCCCCGGAAGGGGATCAGCGGCTCAACAAGCACGGCTGGGAGGTCCTCGTACGCGCCCTCGGCGGTACGGGTGGAGTCGCCGAACACGTAGCGGCCGGTGTTCACCGCGTTGCCGTCCAGGTCAACGATCGCGGTGGCGTCACCGAAGACCTGTGCGGCCGCGAGGTTGCCGGCCACCCCGGAGTAGGGGATGCGGATGGCTTGTCCCTGGGCGCCGTCCTCGGGCGTGAGCTCAAGCCAGCCACCGTACAGGTCGCCGTCGGCGGCGTCCGCGGGGGCGGTGATCGTGACGGCCACGGTGGCCGTGCCTGCGGCCGGCACCGTGATCGTGGAGCCGTCGGTGGAGACGGTCGCCGGGCTACTGGTTCCGCGCTCAGGCGCGGAGGCGGGCCCGGTGACCGTGACGGCGTCGGTGTGCGACAGGGCGTAGGTGACGGCTGTGTCCGCCTGGTTGGTCAGGGTGACCTCCTGGGTGTTGCCGTCGGGGTAGTGCTCGGACTCACCGAGATTGAGGACGGAGGCGCTGACGGCGGTGGTGGCCCGGATGGCGGCGTCGACGTCGATCAGCCCGGCGCCCTGGTGCGCGACGGGCTCTAGCGTGGCGGCGTCGTCGGCCCCAGACCAGGCCAGTGGGGTGGCGGTGGAGCGCAGCCGCCAGGCGACCTCGTCCACGGGTCCGGTACCGGAGGCCTGGCGGGTCTCGGGGTGCGCCTGCAGGATGAGGGCCACCGCGCCGGCCAGGTAGGGGGAGGCCATCGAGGTGCCGGATGAGGAGCGGTAGCCGCCGTCCTCCAGCGGCCAGGTGGACCAGATGTAGCCGCCTGGGGTGACGACGTCAGGCTTCAGGCCGAGGTCGGTGTTCAGCCCCCAGGAGGAGAAGGCGGACACCTTGCCACCGGTGGAGATGTTGAATTCCGCAGGCTCCTCGGCGAAGGTGAGCTGTGAGTCGTCACGCAGCTCGGCGCGCAGTGCGTCCCCGGATGCCTGGTCAATGGCGACGGCGGGAATGGAGATGGCACTGCCGTCGCTGCTGGTCAGGCTGACGCCGAGCTGACCGGGCACGGAGTTGTCGAACACTACGCCGACGGCGCCGGCGGCCTGCGCGTTGGCGGCCTTGGTGTAGAAGTCACAGCCGCCGCGGCGCACCAGCACGATCTTCCCGGCGAAGGCCTCAGCCTCTGCGGCTTGGCACAGCAGGGAGGGGTCGGTGGCCTCGTCACCGCCGTCTGCCGCCAGGTCCCCGGAGGCGACGAGCGGGTAGTGGACGTCATCGTCGCGCTGGGGGGATGCGGATGTGCCCTCGGCGACTGCGTAGAGGAACTGCCGGCTGGTGCCGGCGGAGTCGGAGGAGGCGGTCAGGTAGTGGCTGAGCGCGATGGTGTTGTCTACGCTGCCGGCGGCCAGCACATGGGGGGCAGCGGCGGGGGCGCTCAGGCTCCACACGCCTGCCTCGCCGGCGTTGCCCTGGGATGCGGTGATGATGACGCCCTGGGCGGCAAGCGCCTCCGCGGAGGCGGTGATGGGGTAGTCGGTGACGACCATGTAGTCGGCGCTGACGGACAGGTTGATGACGTCCATGCCGTCGGCTGCGGCCTGCTGCATCGCGGCAGCCATGACCTCGGCGTCGGAGCTGCCCTGGCAGCCGAAGACCCGGTAGGCGCCGATCTGCGCGTCGGGGGCGACGCCGGTAACCTCTGCGGTGCCGGCCGTCCCCCGGGCGGCGGCGATTCCCGCTACGTGGGTGCCGTGGCCGGAGCAGTCGTCGGGGTAGGCGTCCGGTACGGGCTTGTAGGCGGCCTGCATGTCCTTGGCCGCGGTGGTCGGGTCGCCGTAGGCGTCACCGACGAAGTCGTAGCCGACGGTGACCTTGGCGTTGGGGAAGCTGGTGGAGCCGTCCCCCTCAGCGGCCTCGGCGCCGGGAGCGCCGGTGCCACCGAACTCGGTGTGGTCGTAGTCCACGCCGGAGTCGATGATGCCGATCTTGACGCCCGCGCCGGTGTAGCCGAGCTCAGTGTGGGTGAGGTCGGCGCCGGTCAGGTCCAGGGCTGTTGTCATCTGGGGGGTTAGCATCCCCTCAGCCTGCTCGGCCTGGCTGCGGGAGTCGGCGGTGTACTGCTCAGCAGGCTCCGGGATGCGGACCACGGGCTGAATAGAGACCACCTCGTCCAGCTGGGCCAGGGAGTCGATGTCGGCGTCGTCAATGGTGAGGGCGACTCCGTTCCACAGTTCTCCGTATGCGGTGGTGACTGCGGCATCAATACCCGCGTCGCGGATGGCCGCGGCCAGCTGGTCCTGCTCGGCGGCTACGGCCGCTGCGTCTCCCCCGGCGGCGACGGCCGGCGAGGCCAGCTCGACGAACCAGCGGTTCTCGATGGCTTCGGCATCGGTCCCGTCCGGCAGGGTGATGTCACGAGTGATCTTGGTGCCGGCGGAGCCCGGGTCGGGAATCGTGGGGACTGCGGGGCTGGCGGCAAGGGAGCCGTCCGCGGTGGGGGCGGCTGCTGCCGGGGCGAGTAGGGCCACTGCCGCCAGGGCGGCAGCCGCCACAGTCAGCGGGCGGCGGGTGCGGTGTTCAGGGTGTTTGGATCGCGGGCGGTGGCGCACTGTTCTTCTTCCTGAGGTAGGGAGCGCAAACGCGTTTTCGGAACCAGAGCAGCAAGCTCCGTATCCCACGTTATCCAGCCGAGACCCTGTGGGTGAAGAGCTTGGCGGGGAAGCGGCGTGTGGATCATGTCACCTTGCCGTCGGCGCCCAGTGGTCGCAGGCGGCGCATACTGCCTGGCACACTCCCGCGAATTGCCGGAATCCAGGGGCTTTTCGTTGGGATTCCAACGTGTGGCGGAGATGGGGAGATTCGAACTCCCGAGGGGTTTTATCCCCAACCTTCTTAGCAGGAAGGCGCACTAGGCCACTATGCGACATCTCCAGTTGCCGGATCGGCCCGATGAGCCTACCCCAGCACACGGGGTGAGGCAACGACCGGCCGCGATTGCCCTGCGAGGCATCGCCGACGACGGCTCGTCACCGCCCGTAGCGGAGAGGGAGGGATTCGAACCCCCGGTGCGCTAGGCGCACAGCGGTTTTCAAGACCGCCACATTCGGCCGCTCTGTCACCTCTCCAGCCCGCGAATCACACGCACCTAAGCACATGCACCTAGGCGCACGCGCCCGCGGACAGGTTGCATGTTAGCACCAGGAGCGCAGGAGGATGACACTCGGCGGGCGAGTGCCTCCTCTCACGGCGTCGATCATCCTCTACCGAACAGGCCCCGCCGCCGCGACTGGCCTCGCGCCGACTCAACCGCCCGCGCGGGACGGGAGGGCTGGTCTAGGCGCCCTTCGCTCAGCGCCTGCCCCACGGTGGGCCAAACGGGCACGCGGGCGGCCAGTGTCATTTGGAGGGCGTGGTAGATGTCCGGGTGCCCATCCCACGTGCGGGTGGACGGCTCGTTGGCCTGATTCAGCTCGTGGGTCCACACGCCGGGCGCCCTGATTAGGTATTCCTCGGCGTAGTCGATCCAGGAGCGGTAGCAGTGCTCGTAGTGCTCGACGTCGATCTCGCCGCGGCCGTCGTCGAGCAGGGCCTGGCGGATGGCGGCGGCAGCGGACACGCCCTCACAGATCACCCAGTGCATGCGCTCGTGCACAATCGGGCGCCCGTCGAAGTCGGTGGTATAGACGAAGCCGGGGCCTCCGTCCACCCGCCAGCCGTCGGTGCGGGCCTGATCGAAGAGCTGCTCGGCCGCATCCAGCATCCAGTCTGGCGTGGGCAGGGACCGGGCCACCAGGGCGGCGCGAGCCTGCACGGTCAGGCGCGACCACTCCAGCCCGTGGCCGGGGGTGACCCCGTAGGGCCGGAAGGGGTGGGCCGGCGCATCGCGGTTGTAATCCAGGCGGGGCTTCCACCTGGTGTCGTAGTGCTCGGGTATGCGCCAGTCGTGGAAGCGGGCCTGGACGTTGACGGCGTAGTCGATGATCTGGACGGCACGGGTCAGCCAGGTGATGTCTCCGGTGACGTCCGCGGTAGCCAGGTATGCCTCCGCGGTGTGCATGGCGGCATTGATGCCGCGGTAGTCCTCGGGAGCGGTGAAGTCGGCGGCGTAGGACTCGGTGGGCATCCCGTAGCTGTCATCCCACCAGTAGCGGTTCTGTACCTCCATGGCGTCGCGCAGCAGTTCGTGCGCGCCAGGCCGGTTTGCGGCCGTCGCAGCCGCGGCGGCCAGCAGTACAAAGGCGTGCTGGTAGCACTCCTTGCGGGCATCCGCGTCTACCGGGACGCCGTGGCCGTCGGCGTCGAGATCGTGGCGGACCGCGGAGTACCAGCCGCCGTGCTCATGGTCCCGCATCACCTTGCTGAGGGCGCGCACTCCGTGGTCGGCATAGCGGCGGCAGCCGGGGATACCCAGCAGGGCGCCCAGGGAGAAGGCGAAGGTCATGCGACCGGTGATCCACAGCTCGACTGGGTGGCTGGTGTCGACTGTGCCGTCGTCCCCGATCCAGCCGAAGCCGGCGGGCACCTTGGCCGCCCGCGCGTAACACAGTAGCGCGTGCGTCTCCTCGGCGAGCCAGCGGTTGTGCTCGGGGGCGCCGAACCATCCCAGTCCCATGAGTCCTCCTCGACCCGTTGTCGTGGCGCGGGCCTGCTGGTCCCGGGCCACCCTGAACGTTAGCAGGGTGGTGGACTGTGGGCGGCCCGCTGGCCTCAGAGCACCTGGGAGACGGCGTCGAACTCGTGGCGGCCGGCGCGGGGGTTGAAGGCGTCGGCGTCGCCGTGCCCGACGCAGACGACGGCGATGGCCTGCCAGGGGCGGTCGGCGTGGAACTCGGCGTCTACGCCGGCCAGGTCCGCGCCGGTCATGACGCCGACGTCGAGGCCCTCGGCGCGCAGGGCGAGAACCAGGTAGCCGAGCTGGATCAGTGCGGAGTCGCGAGCCAGGCTCTTACGCATCTCCAGGGAGCCGGCCAGGCGCGCGAGCATCTGCTCGGAGGTACCGAGCTCGCGCATGGACTTGTCCAGGGCAAGGTCGGCCGAGACGATCAGGGCCAGCGGCGCGCTGAGCACCGGTTCCTGGTTCATTCCGGCCATCAGCGGAGCGAGGCGCTGGCGCGCCTCGGGCGAGGCGAGCAGGTCTAGACGCATGGGCTGGGAGTTCAGGGCCGTGGGGGCCCAGCGCGCGTTGTCATAGGCGCGCCGCACCTGCTCTATCGGCGCCGGCTCGTCGCGGAAGGAGCGGGCCGTGTGGGCATCGGTGAAGAGCGCTGCGAGGAGGGCTTCGTCAGATACAGCGGCGTCATGACTGCTCATACCTGCGGTAACTGAGCCGTCACGGCGATTATTCCGAGTCCCCTACTCACGGGCAACCACCTAAGCACCCCGACGACGCCTGCCAGCTCAGGGCGCCGGCGGCAGCGAGGGCCACTCATGGCTCGGTGGTTGGTCTGGTGTTGATGGCCTGGATCTCCGCCACCGGGATGCTGGTGGTTGTGGAGGTGGTGTGGGTGTCCATGGTTCCGGTGGCCCCGTCGCTGGCGGTGTAGCTGATCGCGTAGGACACCTTCACGTCCACCGGCGTCACAGAGTCCTTGAAGTGGGCACTGGAGCGGTTGAAGATTATCTTGCAGTCCGTACCCCTGGAGTCGTTGTCCTGGCTCCACGGGACCCCGAACCCCGTGCACTTGGCAGTGCCGTCCTTGGGCTGCAAAGTCAGCATCGAAGCCGTCGCAGTGATCGTAGCCGTAGTCGACCCCGCCGTAGCCGACACCTGCACCTCCCTGGGGGTGTCGCCGGTGGCCCACACCCAGGTATCCCAGCCCACAATCGTGGCCCCCACATCCCCAACCATCGGGTTACAGCCGATCGTGGCGGTCGGGATCGTCACCGCATCCCACGCAGCCCGCGCCAGAGTCGCCCCGTCGATCACCGGCTCCGGGGGCGCCTGGCCGTCAGGCAGGTAGACCGGAGTCCTGCCCTCCAGCCACGCCCGGGCGAAGTCGTTGTAATCCCTGGGATCATCACCCAGGAAGTAGCTGTAGTCGCACGTGGCACGGTACCAGTGCCCGCCAGTGTCGTCGGCGTACTGCTCATAGCCCACGAACATCCCCCCGACCGCCTCGGCCATCTCCGGCCCACCACCCTCGATCATCGCGGCCGTATCCGCACCCGAGCGCAGCCGCACGTACCAGCACACCGGATGCACCGCAGTAGTCACCGACTGCGAAGACACCATCGCGCCACCACCACCAGAACCAGCCGACCCGTCCGCCGCAGCCGACGTGGAGGTCGCCATGACACTAATCGTCACCGAACCATCCCCACCAGACGACACAGAGCCTGAGTGCGGAACGGCTTGGGTATCCGACTCTCTAAATGCCAGAGCGGTAGGCGAACCGATGAGAGATACGACTACAGAAAGCGTGGCCACAACAAGAACAACAACCATTTGCTTACACGTATTCATAATTCAAACTGCGCACTCGCCTTCAGATAATGTGGACTCATCTGAGTCCTTCCATACTCCGCCCTCATAATCCATGGTAACCAAAATCTCGTAACGGCCCTGTAGGGTTTTGGGATTGCTGACATCTTTCCCGTCGGCATCATAAGCTACGAGATCTGACTGATCCGAGCACGTAAGCACCTGGGCCTGCGTAGGACTCATGGCGAACACCTCCATGACAGAAATCCGCACGGTCCCCTCTGTCCGACCATCGCCAAGCGAGTCGTAGCTCTCCTTCAGGACCTGATAAGACTCTGCGGTCATGAGTGGTTGTGCGTTCTCGATGCCGGTGCGGGTGAACCAGATGTTCCAGGTGACCTCGTCGTAGTGGACGAAGGCCTTGAGGACCTCGGTCTGCTGCTCGTCCAGGTCCTCCGGGATTGATGTGATCACATGCCGCTCTGTGGACAGTGACTCCGCGGTCACCACGCCAGCCGCCTCAGCAGAAGCAGCAGCCGACGCGGACGCCGACGCGGCGGCCGCGGACTCCGACGCCTCCGCAGACGCCGCAGCCCCCGGATCATAGGTAGGGATACTCAAGGGATTGTCATCGGAATCAGACGAGCACGCCACCAGAGGCGCACAGGCCAGCAACAGTGCCAGCAGGACAGCCGCCGGGCGATGCCGACCGGGACGCGATACACGGGTTGAAGGTTGCATGCTGAATGGTTCTCCTTATGGTTCGGCGCAGTGACAGGAATCAGTCGTCGGTGCTGGTGGCCGCATCCTCGGCCTCAGGCGTAGGGGAAGGAACAGTGGCGCGGGTGGGGGTTGCAGAGGCCAACTCGGGAATCTGGGCCAGGGCAGGCTCGAGGACGGCATGGAGCCTGTCCACCTGCTCATCCAGGTCCTCATCCGGACCCCAATAAGTCAGGCGAGCCAGCAGCACCTGGGTGTCGTCATACCGCCAGGCCACATAAATACTGACATCAAAGGTCCACACCCAACCCTCACCCTCCACACCCTCGAAACTGGTCCTCCGGGCGGTGTCGGGGTACTCGACAGGAATATCGTCAAACTCCACCGCAGGCCCCTCATTCGGCTGCACTTGGCTGCCGATATAGTAGCCGACGTCAAGAATCCCGAAGGGGGCACTGTTAGATCGCATATAGCACTCGTAGCGGTCGCCGGACTGGCCGGTCTTCACATTCGTTATGGGGCCAGTGCTGTAGTGGTACCGGTAGGCGTCAAAGCCGAGGGTCTCCCGGAGGTCCTGGTTGGGGAAGACACCACAGATAGTCTCATCCGCCAGCGGAGTGCTCGGAGCACGAGTCGGATCATCCGAGCCATCAATAAGCCCACACGCCGCCAGGGACGTAACCAGACACAAGGCCACAACGGCCAGACCGCCCCACCACCGGGCGCAGCTCCAGACGGCCTGACCCGGCTGCCTAGTCCTTCTTGATCGCGGCCTCACCATTCGTGCCTCCCTTCTCCGCCCAGACCAGGACCACCCACCATCGACACCAGCCTCCACACGTCACCCCTACGGCTCCGCGCTTGGCCTGGTGTTGATGGCCTGGATCTCCGCCACCGGGATGCTGGTGGTCGCCGACGTGGTGTGGGTGTCCATCGAGCCCGAAGCCCCGTCGCTGGCGGTGTAGCTGATCATGTACGACACCTTGACATCCACCGGAGTGGTGCCGTCCTTGAAGTGGGCGCTGGAGCGGTTGAAGATGATCTTGCAGTCCGTGCCCCTGGCGTCGTTGTCCTGGCTCCACGGGATCCCGAACCCGGTACAGGTGGCGGTGCCGTCCTTGGACTGCAAAGTCAGCATCGAAGCCGTCGCGGTGATCGTAGCCGTAGTCGATCCCGCCGTAGCCGACACCTGCACCTCCTCAAAGTCGCGGTCATCGTCCTCAGCCATGTACTGCTCCAAGCAGGTCGGGACATACCAATGGCCCTCGGTATCGTCCGCATAGGACTCGTAGTCGGGGAAATGAGTCTTGTACTCGTCCACGGAGCCGCCATGGATGAAGCGCAGGTACTCAACGGCCTTCCCCGACTCGATCCACTCCACCCGCTCCGCCCCGGTACCACTGCGCTCATACCAGCACACCGGATGCACGCTCGCGGTCACCGACTGCGACCACGACACCACCCCACCACCAGAACCAGCCGACCCATCCGCCGCAGCCGACTTGGAGGTCGCCGTGACACTAATCGTCACCGAACCATCCCCACCCTGCACAACCGAACCAGACGACGAACCGGCTCCGACACTGGCGCCTTGAGCATCTGCAGCACGTGCATGGGCAACGAACGGAAGGCGTCCTACCAGACTCAGTGCGACTACAGCACCAACTAAAAATGATCTCCGCATTTTCATGGTTCACACCATACATTCGTTGGCGGACAGCGTCTGCTCGCCCATCGTCTTCCAGCTACCATCCTCTAGAACCATAGTGATGGTCTTCTCGTAACGCCCTTGTAGTGTTTCAGGATTGCTGACATCCTCGCCATCAGCGCTGTATGCAACGAGGTCGGATTGATCGTCGCATATCCAAACTTGGGCAGTTGGCTCCGTTGAATATCGCGATGCGACATCGATCGACGTTACTGACACTTTCACCGTCCCGTCGGTTCTCCCAGGGCCAACCGACTCAAGGTTCTCCTTGATGTATTGATACTCTTCAGCGGTTGTGAGGGGTTGGGCGTCCTCGATGCCGGTGCGGGTGAACCAGATGTTCCAGGTGACCTGGTCGTAGTGGACGAAGGCCCTCAGGACCTCGGTCTGCAGCTCGTCCAGGTCCTCGGGGATGGAGGTGACCTGGTAGCGGTCGGTGGACAGCGACTCCGCCGTCACCACGCCGGCTGCCTCAGCGGAAATAGCGGCCGACGCCAACGCCTGGGCTGCTGCAGCTGACTCCGAGGCCCTGGCCGAGGCGGCCGCCGCCGGATCATAGGTCGGCACCCCCGAGGCGCCACCAGAGTCCTGCGAGCACGCCACCAAAGGCGCACAGGCCAGCAGCAGCGCAGACATAGCCGTCAGCGGACGACACAGACGACCCGAGGATGTACCGGTTAAATGCCCCATATGCATGATCTCCTCAACAGTAGGCACGACAGTGACAAACAGTGCGACTACAAGCCCATGGGCGACTCAAGGCGTCCAATACGGATCCGGCGTAGGCGAAGACGTAGGCGCAAACCCGATATCATCCAGAAGCTGCGCGCCACGCTCGATCGCAATCTGCTCCAGCAAAGGAATATGCATCGCAGCCATAGCATCATCATTGGTTCGAGTGGTGGAGAATACGACGGCAGCAGTACCTTCAAACCACCCGGCGAAGGCATCCCCTCCCTGAATCCAGGACACCACACTCGCATCCCCTACCGCCTGGACACGAGCTCCAGGCCTCGCAGACACAGTATCCATCACCGACACACCTATCTCCTTATACTGGAGAAGAACATCGTCTGCATCCCGAGCTGCCTGAATGTAGAGACCTCGCTTATGAGCACCATTGATTCCGCAGGTCCAATAAGACTCGGTCATTTGCTCGTCGAGACTATATACGTTCGTTGCCTCGTCTATAAGTGGAACAACATCCTTGTCGGTGAGCACCAAACAGTATGGCTCACTGGGACGCGGAGGAGGCAGCTGCTGGTACCCCCACCAAGCAAGGCGACCCACCAGTGTGAGCACCACAATCGTCAAAGACACCGCCAAGGGAGCCCCCATACTATTAGCCAAGGCCCACATGCGCTCAGACGCCTTTGATGAACTCATGCAAATACCCGCCTATTCATCGGCCTTGTCGTGCCCATTACACCACGCACTCGTTGGCGGACAGTGCCTCTCCGCCGGACTTTATCCATGCACCATCGCGATAGATCATCGTTATTGCCTTCTTGTAGCGCCCCTGCTGCGTCTTAAGGTCACTGATATCATTGCCATCAGAATCGTATGAAACTACGCGAGACTGATCATCGCATATCAGTACCTCGGCTTTAGGTTCAGAGGCGTAGATCGAACTAATTGACACGGAGAAAACAGCCACCCTTACCATACCATCTGTGGTTTCATCCTGCGCCGCATTGAAATTGTTAACGAAGTTCTTGTACTCTTCAGGGGTAAGCAAGGACTCGGTGTCTTCGATCCCTGCACCTGTGAACCACACATCCCACGTTGCCTGGTCGTAGTTGATGAAGGCCTTCAAGGCCTCGGTCTGCAGCTCGTCCAGGTCCTCGGGGATGGAGGTGACCTGGTAGCGGTCGGTGGACAGCGACTCGGCTGTCACCACGCCGGCGGCCTCAGCGGAAGCCGCAGCCGACGCAGACGCCTGGGCCGCTGCAGCCGACTCCGAGGCCCTGGCCGAGGCGGCCGCCGCCGGATCATAGGTCGGCACCCCCGAGGCGCCACCAGAGTCCTGCGAGCACGCCACCAAAGGCGCACAGGCCAGCAGCAGCGCAGACATAGCCGTCAGCGGACGACACAGACGACCCGAGGATGTACCGGTTAAATGCCCCATATGCATGATCTCCTCAACAGTAGGCACGACAGTGACAAACAGTGCGACTACAAGCCCATGGGCGACTCAAGGCGTCCAATACGGATCCGGCGTAGGCGAAGACGTAGCCGCAAACCCAATATCATCCAGAAGCTGCGAACCACGCTTAATCACAAGCACCTCAAGGATCGGAGTCTGAGTCGCACCGGCAGCATCATCATTTGCTCTCCTGCTAGAAACAATCAAGGCCGCAGTACCCTCAAACCAACCAGCGTACGCATACCTCCGTCCAACCCACGACACCACTGTTGCATCCCCGACCGTCTGAACACGCGCCTCAGGCCTGGAAGACAAGGTGTCCAGCACCGACACACCTATCTCCTTATATTCAAGAAGTACGTCATCTGCGTCCCAAGCCGCCTGAAGGTGGACGCTTTGCCCACTCCCATTGACTACACAACCCCAGTAATTGCCGCTGGTGGAGTAGTCACCCTCAAAAACTTCGGTGACTTCACCTAAGATCGGGGCAACATCCTCTTCAGTGAGCACCAAACAGTATGGCTCACTGGGACGCGGAGGAGGCAGCTGCTGGTACCCCCACCAAGCAAGGCGACCCACCAGTGTAAGCACCACAATCGTCAAAGACACCACCAAGGGCGCCCCCGCGCGATTAGCCAAACCCCACAATCGTTCGGAAAAAGTACGCTTCACAGCATCCCCTGTTTCGCTATTCTCTATTTGCGTACTCATGGCCGGTTTCGATACCGTCGCTGAACTGGATCTCCAAATCAGACGAAGGGACGTCGGGGCTCTCCATCCAGTGGTTGAACTGCTTCCTGTAGGTGGAGTCGGACAGCAACATGTTCAGATCGATCTGATGATCGTCGTCCATCCAATCGTAGAGGTCGCCGAGATCCTTCTCGTTATAGTCGATATAGGCAGCGTCGGGGAGCCTTCCCGCGTTAGCGATCTGCGCCATGGCCGCCTGGAAGGCCTCCTGCTGGGCTGCCCTGGACAAGTCCTCAGCATTCTCCACCTGTGCCAGGTCGAACTGGCTCACCTGCTCGGTCAAGCCCGGGGTCGCCGCAGTGACCACAACCGACGCGACTTGAGCCCCCGGATGAGGAACCACGGATAAGCCCGCGCCGAAGGCACCCAGCACAGTCGAGGCGGTAAGCTCCTTGGCATGCGCCTCACTGTGACCGTGCTCGGTCAGTGCTTTGACGGCGGACTGCTCGATGAAGCCTAGAAGCGCCCCATCATTCCTGCTGGCGGTCTTGAACGCCTCATCCATCCCCGATCCATCACCCAAGGTAGCGTCGGGGTACTGATCGAGGATGGCCTGATTACGCGCCGTCGAGTAGCGTCCAACCGCGTTGGACAGGATCAACAGCGAGCTCTCTTCCATACCGGCCACGCGGGTCAGCGCACGTATGTCGGATTCGTGATTCCCGGGCAGCACTGCAGGACGCGTCGCATCCCCTACGAAAACCGCCCCTGAGTTGTCTGCATTGCCCCCGATGACATCCGCAATGTCGGCCATAGAGTTTCCCAATATAATGGCGACGTTGTTCCGGCCGGTCTGAGTGAATGCCTCTTCGTCAATGCTGCTTAGGTAAGACATCGCCTCACCGGTCGCCCATGCGGCGCGCTCGTCCGTGGTGCTGTCGGAAGGCACCCGTTGCGCGGATGCGCCGGCCATCGCGGTCGTCAGCGCATCAATGCCTTGATCAGGATCCCAGGTTCGGTTAGTGAGCAGTTCCCAGCGCTCCACCGAGGCTTGACTGGGAGCCCAGTTACCGGCGTCATCGACCGATCCCCCGTCCTCCGGCGCCAGATAGTCAAGCGCGGCCTCGGTGTTAGTGCCCATTGCGGTCAACACGCCGTGAAGCGGGTCGAGGCTGTCACGGGTGAACACCGGACCATACTCGTCCACCTTGCCACCGGGCATGGGAAAGGCCGGACGTGTCCCGTCATACGGCAACTCCTCCATCCGATCCGCCAAATCGACCAGGAACCCTGAGTCGTAGTACAGGCCCTCTACCGACAGAAGCGCATTCATCGCGGCGGTCCGCCCCTTGTGGCCATCGTCGGTCACTGCCGCCTCCATGGCGGCCGCAAGCCGAGGACCAGTGACTTCCTGGTGAGATGCCGCAGCCAGGATGTGCCCCATCGTGTTCACAACAGAATCAGTAGCCGCCTCATCCTCGCTTGTTGGGTGTTCATACTGTGAGGTGCCGCTGCTCGCCGTCGAGTGGGTGTTGCGCGCCTGCACCTTCTGGACCAGATCCAAGTAGGTATCTACGCCCACGGTGTTGACGAATGCAGCACCATAGATGTCGATGTCCTGTTTCTTGGCCATGTCGGCGGTGATCTCGTCGACAGTGCGGCCGTCCTCGGCGGTCCCGTCCTTGCTGCCCAGCGCCTGTTCCAGGGCAGTGGCGTCGGCCCTGGCGTCGGCAATGGATTGACTGTTGTAGGTCTTGACGTTCGCAGTGGTGTCCTCAACACCATCAGGCAGCCAGTAGCACACCGTGCCCTCCCGACTGGTCCCGAAGGTAATACCGGAGTCGTTCATGGCGATCGCCTCATCCAGGCGGGTCTGCAGATCATTAACAAGCTGCTGGAGAGACCCTAACGCATCGGCCATACTCGCCGGCCTGCCACCAAACGCCGCAAAGGCGTCCCCAGACCCTGCCCGGGTGTATCCCAGCGCGTAGGGAGTAGTGACAGAGAGTTTTTCCTCAACCCCCTCCACCGGCTCCTCTTCCCAGCTACTACTGAGGTTATTCAGGTCAGACCGCTCAACCTCGGCGTCATCCACCCAGGACTGCAAGGCATCAATGAAACCCTGCACGCCGTCCGCATCCATACTCACATAAGTCACAGTCACTAATTCCTAATCATTCGCTATTGCCTGATCCGATCCGAGCCCCGCCAAGGAGCAACAGGTCACCTCCACTTGGAACTGCCCTCATCGCTACCCTTGGGAACCCGATCATCCTGGCCCCACCAGGCGTTATTGGCCTTCTCGTAGATATCATCCACAGCATCGCGTACCGCGGAAACACTCGTATCAATATCAGTACCGAAGTCATCGGCCAGGGGCGAGGACCACACCTCGGACAATCCACCGCTGAACGCGCTCAATCCAACCGCAGGCGACACCTGCGACGACGGAAAGGACATAGCCCCGCCACCCGCACGCATAGCCCCAGCCAACGGCGACGTGGACGGATTCACAGCCAGCACGCCCCGCGCCGAATCCGCCCGACTCCTGACCTTCTCAATCGCCTGCTTCTTCAAGTTCTCCACCATGCCCGAGCTGTCGGGCAAATTAGGATTCCATGACGAGTCACCCAACAATCCAAAGCCCAACAACGAATTATCGCCAGAGTCGACAGGCAAAGACATAACCAGACACTCCCTCCCCCGGGACAGGGCCCGGACAATACAGCAAGTCCACCCCCATGCACCGCCGGCCAACAGAGGCGAGCAGCACGCAAGGACGTGTACGACACCGCGACGTTACCACACCTTTACACCTGCTGCGAGGTGCGACCACCAGCGCCGCCTTGCCACCCGGCACACAGCCACCCACCCAGGGCCTAAACCCCTACCCGGAGCAGCGGGTTCGTCACGTGCGGGCGGCTTAATGAGCCTTTCTCATCAGGGGAGGTTGTTGTTCAGGTTGAGTATGACTAGGGCGGTGGCGGTGATGTTGGTGATGGTGGCTGGGTCGAGGG
>NZ_PIZC01000017.1:7285-9940 GCF_019325145.1 Actinomyces sp. 594 | reverse complement strand
TCCCAACCGTCCCAAAACCCATGAGACTCAACCGTCCCAGAAGTCATGAGACTCAACCGTCCCAGAAGTGTGGAGACAGCACAGTACGGTAGGGGTACGTACCGTCACCGAAAGGTACGAAGCGTCGGTGCAAAGGTACGAACCGTCATGCGAAGTGCCGAACCGTCGCGGGAAGCGCCGAACCCTCACCCCGGGACGCACGGGTGAACCGCCCCAGGCCGCGCCCCCTCGCAGTGCTGCGTGGCCCGCACGGTGCCGTGGGCGTGGTCCGTACGTGGTTGTCTTTAGCAGGCCGTCCCGGTCACGCCCCGCCGGCCCGGTCACGCCCCCCGCCAACACGGCCGGACCCCACCGGCCCGGTCACGACCTTGCCGTCCCGAACGTGACCACCACATCGCGGACCGCCCCTGAACACCACACCCGCAAACTGGAAGAGCCGATAAACCGTGGAAGAGACGGCCCTGCCTCGACCGGAGCAGCGCCGGGAGGCTAGTCGTCAACGTCGGCGCGCTCGCGCAATTGGCGGATCGTGGCCAGCGGGTCCTCACCCTCGGGGAAGCCGCGCAGGCGCCAGTACATGGCGAGCACCGAGCCGGTGATCGTGTGCCAGAAAGTCGCCACCGCGCACGGCGCCGCCACCGCGGCGCCGAGGTAGGCGGCGGCCAGGGTGGAGCCGAGTCCGGCGTTCTGCAGGCCGGTCTCAATGGAGATGGTGCGCCGGTCGCGCCGGGATACCCCAATGAGGCGTGCCACCGCATAACCCAGGCCGTAGCCGATGGCGTTCTCGACGGCGATCGCCACGGACATCAGCATCCCGGCGGTGGCGATCAGTGCCTGGCTGCGCGAGACCACTGCGGCCACCACCCCGGCGATGGCAATCACCGACACCCAGGGCATGATCGGCTGAACCCGCGCCACCTGCCGGTGGGCGAACATGTTGAGCAGCAGCCCCGCCCCCACTGGCAGCAGCACGATCTGCACAATGGACAGCGCCATCGACCCCGCGGGCACCTCCATATAGGTACCCGCCAGCCACAGCGTGAGCAGCGGGGTGACCACGGGGGCGAGCATGGTGGACAGCGCGGTCATTGACACGCTCAGGGCGGTGTTGCCCTTGGCCAGGAAGCTGCACACATTGGACGTCGTACCGCCGGGCACGCAGCCGATGAGGATGATGCCAACCTTCAGCTCGTCCGGCAGCGGGACTACGTGCGCGACCGTCCAGCCGACCAGCGGCATCACCGAGAACTGCGAGAGCACGCCGACCACCACCGGCACCGGCCGCCGCGCGATCAGGGTGAAGTCCGGCACCGAAAGGGTCATGCCCATACCCAGCATGGTCACGGCCAGCAGCGGCGTCATGTAGTTGGACAGGGGCACGAAGGTGCTGGGGGAGAAGAAGGCCGCCAGGAAGGCCGCGAACATGATCAGGGGGAAGACGGTGACCGCGATGCGGGCACTGCGTTCCTGACGCGCATCCTCGACGCCGGTGCGCCGGGCCTCGGTGTGCTCGGCGGCGCCGCGCTGGGCGTCGGCACGGTCGGCCTCGTTTCCACCTCCTCGGCGGAGGCCGAGCTGATCGGTGGTGGGCGGCGCGGGCCGCGTGCTGGCGTCTTTGGCAGAGGGGGTCATGGGATCCTCGGAATGCGGGAGGCGGGGTGGGTATCCGCCTTCACGGTAGGTCCCTCCGCGCGCCGACGGCGCCGCAGTCCAACCGGCGGACGGGCGCCTCGGCGCAGTCAGTGGGCGCCCCCGTGCCGCGGTCCGCCGCAGCCTAGGGACGCGGAGGCTCAACGCGTGGGAGTTCGGGCGCCGTGACCGCCACGCACCCGCCCGCACGCGCATACCCTTGACCCATGCGAGCCCAGCGCATCACCGACACCATCGCCTACCACGCCGAGGGCCCCTGCTGGTGGGAGGCCACCGGCCGACTCCGCTTCGTGGACATGCTCGCCGGCGCCGTCGTCGAACTGGACGAGGCCGCCCCGGGCGGGCACCGCCGCCTGCCGGTCGGGTCCGCCGTCGCCTCCGTGATCCGGCCCCGCGTAGGCGGCGGTGCGATCGTCGCCACCGAGCACGGGATCTCCCTGTCCCGCCGCGAGGACCTGAGTGACCTCGCCCCCGCGGCGACGCTTTTCGCGGACCCGGCCGTGCGCACCAACGAGGGCGGCTGCGACCCGGGCGGTCGCTTCTGGATCGGCACCATGCCGTACGCGAAGACGCCCGGCGCCGCCACCATGTACCGCTGGGACGGCCTGGGCACGGAGCCGCTGACCGCCTGGGGCGGCGCCACCATCTGCAACGGGCTCGGCTTCTCGCCCGACTCCCAAACCGCCTACTGGACGGACACGCCCACCGGCACCATCGTCGCCATGGACTACCGGCCCGACGACGCCGACCGCGGCGGCCTGACCGATCCGCGCCCCTTCGTGTCTATCGACCCCGCCGCCGGTCATCCGGACGGGCTTTGCGTGGACGCCGACGGCGGGGTGTGGGTCGCCCTGAACGGCGGGGCGGCCGTGCACCGCTACGGACCCGACGGCGACCTGGACGCCGTCGTCGAGCTGCCGGTGCGGCAGGTCACCGCCTGCACCTTCGGCGGCGACGACTACACAACCCTGTTCATCACCACCTCCCGCGAGAACCTGCCCGACG
>NZ_PIZC01000017.1:0-6952 GCF_019325145.1 Actinomyces sp. 594 | reverse complement strand
GGCGCCCCTGCCCTTCGGAAAGTAGGGCAGGGGCGCAGCCGGGCGCCGGGCCGGCCCGGTTCAGCCCTGGCGGTGGAAGCGCTCCTTGAGGCGGGCGACGCGCTCGTCCCAGTTCTCCTTGCGCTCCTGCCGACGCTCCTGGCGCATTACGCGCGTCGCCTCGCGGTGGGCGGCCTTGGCGGCCTCCTGCGCCGCCTCCAGCTCCGCCAGTACCTCAGCGGCGGGACGCCGCACCACCACGCCGTCGAGCGGGGCTACCACCCCGTCCAGCACTTCCTCCGCGTACTCGCGCGCCTCGGCAAAGATGGCCGTCGTGCCCGCGGGCAGGCGCGAGCTGAACTCGCCGATGGCGGTCTCGGCACGGTTGACCCGCTCGACGTCGACGAAGCCGCCCGCCAGGGCGCCGGCGCCCCAGCCGAGCAGCATCCCCAGCGGCCCACCCAGGATGCCAACCACCATGCCGATCAGTCCGCCGGAGAACGCGCCGTCGCCGATGCGGGAGTCCGCGCCCTCAGCCAGGTGCAGGTGGCCGTCCGGCTCCCGCTCAGCAATGATCGCGGCAGGGACCGATACCCTGCCCGCCTGCGCCGCCTGCCGGATGTCGCTGAGGGCCTCGTAGGCCTTACTGGACTCCGCGAAGGTGATGACTAGGAAGTTGTGCGCCGTCATGTTTTCCGTCTCCTGTCCGGTAGTGGTTGAGGATCCCCTGAGGATCGATTACGTGGAAAGTAAACAGCTAATGTTGTGCTAGCGCGCCGGAGTTGGAGCTGAATTCAGGGATCTGGAGTGGTTTTCATAGAGTTGGTTCAGTATTATCCGGGCGGCTTCCCGGCGTGCTTGAAGAGCACAGTAAGAGACAGGCGGAGACGGGTGTGGTGCACCTTGTGAATTCATGGGTTCGGTGGGGCCGCAACCAGGTCGTAAGAAGGACTGCAGGTAACTATGCGGGTGTGGATCCACTACTGCGCAACTGTCTGCTCGTACTGGCGTTCGTGCTCATTGGCGCCTGTTTCTCTGCGGCGGAGATGGCACTGGTATCTCTGCGCCCCACCCAGGTCGACGAGCTGGCTCGGCGCGGCCGCTCCGGGAGCGCGGTGAAACGCCTGACCGCTGATTCCAATCAGTTCCTTTCAGCCGTCCAGGTGGGCGTGACGATAACCGGGTTCTTCTCCGCGTCCTTCGGGGCCGCCCAGATCGCCCCTGCGTTGGCGCCCGCCCTGACCGCCGTCGGGGTGGGCGACGCGACCGCTGCCGCGATTGCCTTCGTTGCGGTCACCCTGCTGATCGCGTACCTGTCGGTTGTGGTGGGGGAGCTGGTGCCCAAGCGCATTGCCATGCAGTCGGCCCGGACCGTTGCCCTGGTGGTGGCGCGACCGCTCGCGGCGATCACCGGGGCTCTGCGCCCAGTGATCTGGCTGCTGGGCGCCTCCACCAACGGCCTGCTGCGGCTACTGGGACGCGACCCGGCGGCCCGGACCGACTCCGTGGGTCTTGGCGAGCTACGCACTCTCATCCAGGCGCAGGAGAGCCTGGGGCGGGAGGAGCGGCGGATGGTGGTGGATCTGCTGTCGGTGGGGGAGCGCACGGTGGCTGAGGTGATGACACCGCGCCCCGAGGTTGAGTTCGTTGACGCGGAGCTGCGGTTGGCGCAGGCACGGGCCGCACTGTCCGGTCTGGAGCACTCCCGCTACCCGGTGCGCCGGGGACGGAATGACGACGACGTCGTCGGCTACGTGCACCTGCGCGACCTGATCGCCCCCGCCGACGAGGCGCGCACAGTCGGCCAGATCGCGCGCGACATTCTGCTGCTCCCGGCTACGGTGCCCGTGGTGTCCGCGCTGACGCAGATGCGCGCGGCCAGTGCGCATATCGCCCTGGTTGTGGACGAGTACGGCGGAACCGATGGGATCGTCACGGTGGAGGACGTGGTTGAGGAATTCACCGGGCAGATCGCCGATGAGTATGACCGGGAGGAGCCCGCGGTGGTGAGCCACGACGGCGTCGTCGTAGTCACCGGGCTCATCTCCCGTGCTGACCTTGCCCGGGAACTGGGCCGCGAGCTGCCCGACGGCCCCTTCGACACGCTTGGTGGCTTCATCATGGCCGAGCTGGGGCGGATGCCGAAGGTGGGCGACGTGGTTGCCTGGGAGCGCCTGCGTCTGAAGGTAATTGCGCTGGACGGCCGCCGGGTGGGCAAGGTCGAGGTCGCCTCGCCCGACCCGCCGGCGGGCCGCCCTACCCGCACGCCCCGTCAGGACGCGTGCTGACCGGGCTCGCGCTCGTTTAGCTTCCAAACGGCGCAGGACAGGACTGTCGCGAAGGCGGTCCAGGCCGCGTACGGCGCCAAGACCGCACCGCGCCCCCGGCTCACCTTGAAGACGCGGCGGGTGAGATCCGCGGAACTGGCGGCGAGCACTCCCGCCCAGGCGGCGGCGAGCATCGGCTGCTCGGCTCGGAAGAAGGCCCAGCTCCAGCCACCGTTGAGTGCCAGGTTCGTGACGGTTGCCGCCAGAAACCGATTCGCCTCCTTGTTGCTTCCGGTGAGCTCACCAGCCTGCCACAGGTCCGCCAGGGTGAGGCCGGTGGTCGCTGCGAGGTCCGTGTACAGCGTGGTCCAGACGATCGGGAAGACCTCATTGGGTGGGTTCCAGTCGGGCTTCTTGAGGTCCTTGTAGTACTTGCCCCTCGGGTCCGAGGCGGCGGTTCCGGCCGCGGCCGTCGCCGCCACCAGCGCGGATGTGGTCAGCAGTGCTTTCAGCTTCAGGTGTGCCATTTGGTGGCCCTCCATTGTTCCCGCGTACTCGTTTTTCGAGTACTGCTTCATGGAGGTTATTGAGCCGAGGTGAAGGGGAGCCCGGCATGGGCGAACAAGTGCGTGGGTAGGCGCCCGGCAGTCGCGGAGGACCGCCTGGAGCCGGGCTGATGCGTCTGCGCCCGAACATGGCGCCACGCCGTACGGCCGCGCGAGTCCGCGCCGGACCGGTCATGGCCGGGCGGCGTGCAGCTGCCAGATCTCGTCACAGCGGTGCGCGCAGGCGGTCACCAGGCGGGCGTTTGGCAGGTCCACGGTGCGCACCCAGTGGCCGGCGTCGACGGCGCTGCGGCCGAAGTCCTGGTGCCGTGCCACCAGGCGGGTGGCGATTTCGGCCTCGGGGACGTCCAGCAATATCAGTAGGTCGATCCGGGCGCGGGCTCCGGCCCAGCCGCCACGGTCCAGGGCCAGGTAGTTGCCCTCGGTGAGTACGACGCCCGACCCGCGCACCAGCGTGCCGGCCGCGACCGGCTCATGCAGGTCCCGCCGGTAAACCGGCACCAGGACGTCTGGGCAGCCGGAGGCGCGCACCCGGTCTAGCGCGGAGAGGTAGCCGGCGACGTCGAAGGTGTCCGGGGCGCCCTTGCGGCCGTGGCGGTCCAGCTGATCCAGGACGGCATTGGACAGGTGGAAGCCGTCCATGGGGACGGTGCCCGCGAGCATGCCACGGTCCCGCAGCTGGTCCTCCAGGGAGGCCGCGAGGGTGGACTTGCCCGACCCGGGTGCGCCGGTGAGTCCCACGATGGTTCGACCTTTGCCGCCGCAGGCCGTGGGGTCGTCGTCAGTGCCGTCGTCGATGCCGTGGGGATGGCTGTGGTGGTCGGGCGTGATCCCGGCCGTGGCGCCGCGCAGGCGGCGCTCCAGGCGGTCCACCAGGTCCGCGAGCAGCACCTCGGCGGATCCGGTGCGGACGATCGGTGAGGCGGGCACAGATCGATTATGACTGATCGCCGCCCGCCCTCCCCACCGAGGTCGGTAAATATGGCGGTGGGAATGCCCGTACGCCGTTGTGTGCACTGCGGCGGCCCAGACACTGTCGATGCCACGGCGACCGACGTTGCTCATATGTGCGATGTTAGCGGCGGGCACGGGGTGCTGCGGTGAGTGAGGTCTGCGGAAGCGGGTCGGGGCCGGGCGTTGCACGACCCTGGTCCGCATTCCACGACCCTGGTGCGTGTTCCACGACCCCGGGGTGGTCGTGGAACGTACACGAAGGTCGTGCAACTCGCCCGAAGGTCGTGCAACGCGTGTCGGGAAGAGTGCTCAAGCACCCTAAGGGACACAACCGAGGCGCTCAATCGCCCGATCGTTGGTCCTACAACCCCCTGATCGCCAAGTCCCGATTCCTCAGCGCCAGAGAGGATCACATGAGCTGGATTAATGCTGCCGGTCTCACGGTTGCCCAAGGATGGGCCGGCACCGGCCACACCACCGCAGCGTTAGACACCGCTGCGTCCCTCCCCACTCAAGTACCCAGGAGGTCCCATGACGGACTGGATCACCCCGCCGACCGACGGCGGCGAACGCCTCGATGGAACTGGCGCCGCGCTGCTCACCGCGGACCGTATCCTGACCGGACGCCGCGGCGACGCCGCAGGCAGCCTCGAAAGCATCGGCGAGGATGACCCGCAGGGCGGCGCCGTCTTCATCGACGGCACCCGCATCATCGCGGTCGGCCCCGCGGCCGAACTGACCGCCCGACTCGGGGAGCTGGCCACCGCCGCCGGGACCGCGCCCGCGCAGGTGCGCCGCGTCGACCTGCCCGGCACCACCCTCATGCCCGGGCTCATCGAGACCCACGCCCACCTGCCCACCTCCGGCACGGACGTGGAGTACCCCGACTACGGCGCCCACGACGTCGCCCGACTCACGCTGAACGCCGCCCGCTCGGCGCGCGAGCTGATGTCCCTCGGCGTCACCAGCGCGCAGAGCCTGGGCGCCCGCCACTACGTGGACGTCGCCCTGCGCGACGCCATCGAGAACGGCGACCTGCGTGGGCCTCGCATCACCGCCGCCGGCCCCCAGATCACCGTCACCGCCGGCCACGCCCACCACGCGGGCGGCGAGGCGGACGGACTCGATGAGATCCGCCACCAGGTCCGGATCCACCACAAGCGGGGCGTCGACACCATCAAGGCGATGGCCACCGGCGGATTCACCACCTCCGGCTCGGTGCCCTGGCTGGCCCAGTTCAGCCAGGAGGAGCTCACCGTCATGTTCGCCGACGCCCACCGCCTGGGCAAGTGGACCGCCGCCCACGCCCACGGCACCCAGGGCATCGAGCGGGCGGTGCGCGCCGGCGTCGACTACATCGCCCACGCCTCCTTCATCAGCCCCGCCGCCCGCTCCGAACCCGACCCGCACCTGGCCGACGAGATCGCCGCGGCCGGCATCTACGTGGACTGCACCATCACCGCCGAACTGCCCCGCATGATCGAGCGCGACGACACCTTCGCCCCGCCCGTCCGCATGCTGTGGGAGCACGGCGTCAAGATCGTCGCCGGGCACGACGCCGGTATTCCCGGTGTTCCGAACCGGGGTTACGTCGGCGGCCTGGAGGCGCTGGAGTATGTCGGCCTGCCCCGCACGGAGGTGCTGCTCGCCGCCACCTCCCGCGCCGCCGCCGGCATAGGCCTGGCGGGCGTGACCGGCGTGCTCGCCCCTGACTTCGACGCCGACCTGATCGCCGTCGCCGGGGACCCGCGCGATGGGCTGGGCGTATTGCGCGACCTGCGGCTCGTGGTCAGCCGGGGCCGCGAGTTCATTCCGGACCGCGTGCCCGGGCTCGCGCACGACACCGACCTCGACGCCTTCGCCGGGCCGGGCTCGGTGCTCGGCCAGTGGCGGAACCGGGACGTACTGCGCGCCCGACACCCGGAGGTGTGAGGCTCACGCATCCGCGGCATCGTGCTGGGCTCGGTGGGACTGGATCTGCTGGAGCGGGAGCTGGTGAGTTGACGCGCATCATTTTGCGGTCAGGCGCGTCGACGTCGGGATAGGCTCCGGATGACGGTTTGAGACCCGGATTCGGGTGGAGGCGTGCTGCTCGGCTAGGGGCTTCCCCGCCGAGTTCATGCAGTTCCGGAAGGGAGGGCGACGGTGCGCAGGTCATTGAGCCGAGTTCCCGGCATGACGGTCACCGACCTCGTCCCGGTCAACGAGGACGACCCAGGTGGCTCTAACGGCTACAGTGGGGGCGGGCGCAGGTTTTGGTCAAGTACAACACGGCAGACAACCCCAACATTGTCGTCAATGAGTACATCGCCAACAGAATCGTGATCGCCCTGGGCATCCCCACGCCCCTCGGTGACCTGTGGTTCGACCCGTCGGCCGGCGAACCGGCATGGGTTGTCGCCGAGATAGGGGAGCCGGGAAACCACTTCCCGCCGCCGCAGGAGGCCGCACTGCGCTCCATTCCCGAGAAGACGCGGGCCCTCATGGAGGCATTTGATGCGCTCATCTACAACACTGACCGCCATGAGGAGAACATTCTGGCCGACAACGATGGCCATGCCTGGGTAGTAGACCACGACGGGGCTCTTTTCGGCGACATCAAAGATGACCGGGCGACGGGGCTGCTGAGTACCAAGGATCGCACCGACTACGACCCAATGGGCTTCTGGGGAAATCTGCCTGCTACTTCGGCAGCCAGGGAACGTGCCATCGCCCACATCCGGGAGGGTAAGGGCGTCGTCGGGTGGGCGTCGACGACGTAGGATCATTTGCAACGCCACTTCGGGGTTAACAACGCCTGTTAACGGCCTGCTGAAGGGCTGCGAGGTATACAGCAGGCCGTTAAGTAGCGTTGTTAACGTCCAACCGGCGCAGCAGACACCTCACCCGGCACAACCACCACACCCTCGAACCGGAAGAGCCACTTCGACGGGTCTGTGGAGACGGTCGCCGCGCTGACCCGGGCGTGAGCGCATCCCGTTGATCGCGACCGGTGGCCGGAAGAGCCATGGCGGGGGCGGCCTGGCCGCGGCACAATCGGGCCCATGACCCGTCCCCTCCGCGACCTGTCCCGGCCCACCATGCCCTGCTCCGCTGTGCAGGCGCGCATGGCCGGGGAGACCGCCGCCCGCGCCGCGGCGGCGGGCCCCGCCCCGGCACTGCCCGAGGACGCCGGCGCCGAGGCCG
>NZ_PIZC01000016.1:0-17756 GCF_019325145.1 Actinomyces sp. 594 | reverse complement strand
ACCCAGGGCCTCCCAGAATCTCACGACTTCTGACACTCCCAGATGTCATGAGATCCAACAGTCCCAGAAGTCATGAGACAACACAGTACCTGTAGGTGCCGAACCGTCACCACCAGGTACGAAGCGTCGACCAGAAAGTACGAACCGTCGTCGTTAGTGCCGAACCGGAGCCTGGGTGATCAGCGGCGAACCGCCTCACAGGTCGTAGTCGACCACGACCGGGGCGTGGTCGGACCAGCGCTCGGCGTAGCTGGGTGCCCGGTCAACGGTGAAGGAGCGGGCCCGCTCGGCCAACTGCGGCGTCGCCACCTGGTAGTCGATGCGCCAGCCGGCGTCGTTGTCGAAGGCCTTGCCGCGCTGCGACCACCAGGTGTATGGCCCCTGCGCGTCGGGCGCGAGGCTGCGCGCCACGTCCACCCACCCGGACCCGAACCAGCGCTCTAGGTAGGCGATCTCCTCGTCCAGCACCCCTGCGGACTTGTTGTGGTTGGGACGCCAGTTCTTGATATCGCGCTCGGAGCGCACGATGTTCAGGTCCCCGGCCATGAGCACGTTCGGCCCGCCGGCCGCCGCATCGGCGAGCAGCGTCGTCATGCGCGCGTCCACCAGGTTCAGGTGTGCATACTTCTGGTCCATCTTCACGGTACCCACCTGACCGGAGTGGAAGTAGGCGGACACGACCGTCAGCGGGGTTTGAGCCCCGGCACCGTTTGTGGCCGTCAGGTCCACCTCCAGCCAGCGGCCGGAGTCCACATCCGGCTCCTCGCTCCCGGGCGCGGAGACGCCGCGACGCACCGCGCCTGCGGTCACCGGCGCACCCTGACGCACCGCCACGGCGACGCCGGCCCTTCCCTTCACGCGGCACGGCCAGATCACCGACTCGTAGCCGGGCAGCAGCGCGGCCGCGGTGGCTTCGTCGGCGCGTACCTCTTGTAACAGCAGTACATCCGGGGCGCTGGACTCCAGCCAGGAGTCCATGTGCTTACGGGCTGCAGCCCTGATGCCGTTGACGTTGATAGTGGCTACGCGCATGGGGTCCGAGTGTACGTGTACGTCCGCCCGGCCACGAGTCCTAACCAGCCAGCGGATTTGGACAGCGCCGCTTCTACCGATCTCGGTACGTAACGTCTGCCGACCTCGGCACGTGACTTCTACCGACCTCGGCGGGGGTTTGGGGAGGCGGCTCGCGCCGACGCTCCTCGCGGTGCCCCTGTCAGGCCGCGGGTATTCCTGAGACAATGGCGCCATGGAGCGCAGGTTCTTTGACGTCTTCCGCCGCCAGCCAAGCAATCCCGAGCCAGCTGCTGAGGCTCCTGCGGCCCGCGCCGACGGGGACCGGGCCGCAGGAGGCTCCGGCGAAGCCAATGACGCCGCCCCCGCGTCCGATCGCCACCGCACGATTCACGCCATAGTCTCCGGGCGCGTGCAAGGGGTCGGCTTCCGCTGGTCCTGCATGGAGGAGGGGGAGCGGCTCGGGCTGGTGGGCGAGGTGCGCAACCTGGACGACGGCGACGTGGAGGTCTTCGCCCAGGGCCCGGCTGACGACGTCGCCCGCATGATCGCCTGGCTGTACCACGGCCCGCGCTGGGCCAGTGTCGCCTCCGTGCGCATCACCGATATGAACCCCGGCAGCCTGCGGCACCGCGCGTTCATCATGGGCAACTGACGCTTCGCGATCCCGGGCATTGCGCGACCCCGGGGCGATCGTGGAGCGCACCCCGGGGTCGCGCGGTGTAGGTGCGGACGGCCGAGCCCACCGCCCGGAAGATCAGCAATCGCGCGCGGTTGAAGCACGGTTGACGTCAGTAGCGGATGGCGTCGATCGGCTTGATCCGCACCGCCACCAGAGCCGGGATGATGCCGGACAACGCGCCCACTACCGTCGCGGCGATAAGACCGATCAAGGCGGCCGACATCGGGAACGGCGGCCTTGTTTCCACCGCTACTCCCAGCAGCGCATCCAATGGCGCTACACGCATGCCTACAATCGCGATGCCGATCCCGATTACACCGGCCACCACGGTTGCCACCACCGACTCCAGCATGATGGAGAAGAAGATCCGGCGGCTAGTGGCGCCGAAGGAGCGGCGCACACCGATCTCGTGGATGCGCTGCTTGACGGTCACCATGGAGATATTGATCAGGCTGAGCGCTCCCAGGATCATGACGAACACGCCCGCGATGGTCACCGTGGTTGTGAAGCCGCTGGTGTCCAGGCCCTGCATTTCCGCGGTGTTTGACCAGGCACTGGTGGAGCCGGCACCGAACTGTGCATCGAGATCCTTGGTTGCCAGGCTGATCAGTTCCTGCTCCTGCTCCTGCCCGGCCCAGATCTCCAAGATTGGGGCCGGCAGCTCGGCACGTGTCTCCTGACTCAGCCACCGCTCGTACGGCGCGGCCAGTGCATAGGCGGTGATCGACTGGGTGCAGTAGTCACTGGCGTCAACGTCGCCTGCGCACCAGGTCAGGTCGTCCGGCTTGAGCACGCCGACGATCGTGTAAGTCGTCCGCGCCGGTGAGTGGGCCCGCACGGTGAGCGGACCATCCAGGGTCGTGTACCCCAGCTGCTCGAGGAAGCCCTGGGAGACGACCAGCGCGGGGGAGAGGTCGTCCTCGTCGGCGGCGGAGAACCAGCGGCCCTGCGCCACGGCGGTGTGGTGAAGCGTGCCGTATCCGAGGCTGACAACATTGGTCTCCACGGAGCGGGAGCCGCCGGGGAAGGCCAGCCGCAGCTGCTGCGGGTAATTGGTGGCCCAGCTGCTCGCACTGTAACGCTCCACCAGCCTCATCTGCGCCTCGGTGATGCGGGCGGTGGTGTCGGTGCCGGACTCGGTTCCGGCGGTCTCCATGGCCTCGGCAACACCGGGGTCGTCTGAACCGGTGGTGAAGTCACCACTGACTCCGCGCCCGGTCGGCGCGACATCGATCCGCACTGTTCCGGGACGGCCGGCGTAGCTGGCGATCTCCTGGTCGATGATCGCGCTGGTCACCTGGCCCAGGGCAATCACGAAGGTCATGGCGGCCACCGCCGCCCCCACCCCGACCAGGGACAGCATGACTCGCAGCTTGCCAATGCGCAGCTGCGCCCAGGCCTCCACCAGGGCGCCGAAGAAACCGGTGAATACGCCAGTCATGATGCCGCCTCCTCGGGAACTGCGTTGATCTCCTCAGTGAACTCGTCCAGTCCGCCGGTGCGCTCGTGGTGCACGGTGATCGGGGTGAGTACGCCGTGGTCGAGCCGGTACTGGGTGTGGGCGCGGCCGGCCACCGCCAGGTCGTGGGTGATGACGATGAGCGCCGCACCGGTCTCGTGGCACTGGCGCTCGAGCAGCTCCATGACCAGCGCGCCGGTGTCGACGTCGAGCGCCCCGGTGGGCTCATCAGCCAGAATCACCCGCGGGCGGCGGGCCAGGGCACGCGCGATGGCGACCCGCTGCTGCTCGCCCCCGGACAAATTGCCGATGGGGGCGCCGATCTTCTCCTCCAGACCAACCGCGGCCAGTAGCTCCTCAGCTCGCCTCGTGCGGGTCCAGAAGGCGGAGCCCGTGTCATACAGGAGCGGCGCCGCCACATTCTCCGTGGTGGACAGCCCGGCGATGAGGTTGAAGGACTGGAAGACGAAGCTGAAGGTCCGCCCGCGCAACCGGGCCCGGCGGGCTTCGCCCAGGCGGCGCGTATCCTGCCGCTCCACGGTGTAGGTGCCGGAGGTGGGCTGGTCGATCAGACCGATCAGGTTAAGCAGCGTGGACTTGCCGGTGCCCGAGCGGCCCACGACGGCTACGTGCTCGCCTGCTGCAACATCTAGGTTCACGTCGGTGAGGATCTGCAGGGGAGGGGCGCCGGGCACCTCGAAGGTGCGGGCGATACCCCGCATGCTCAATAACGGGTTCACAGGAGCTCCTCGCCGTTCTCGTCGTAGCAGGCGGAGCCGTCCGGCTCGCAGGTGTTCGGCTCGCCGGTGCGCGCGATGTCCTTGTTGGGCACGAACAGCAGGATCTCGTCGCCCTCGGCCAGGCCGTCGGTCACCTGGACGCTCTCACCGTTGGTGATACCCAGGGTCACTTCCCGCTTCTCGGCGGCGTCTGGGGCGGCGGGGTCGGTGACCACCCACACGTTCCCCTTGGTGACGCTGCCCTCCACGGCAGTAACCGGCACGATCAGCGTGTCCGTGGCCGAGCCGGCGTCCACGCCGATCGTCACCGAGAGACCCGGGAAGACCTGCTGCTGGGCGGGAACCGCGCAGCGTACTTCAACGGTGGTGCCATCGCCGGTGGTAGTCGTTACCTCGCCGGTCTCGGAAGTGGTGGTCGAGGTGGTCTCCCGAGTGCCAATCTTCAGGCCCGTGCACTCAAACGGCGCCGGCCCGCCGTCGACGGTGAGGGTGGCCGAGGAGGGGGCGTTGGTGAGCCGGTACTGCTGGTCGGCGGTGATCGTCCCCTTGGCGGAGAACGTGCCGGGGGAGACGGTAGCCACCACCATGCCCACGCTGGTCTCCTGGTCCTGGATGACGTTGAAGGAGACTACGCCGCTGGCAGGGGCATAGACGGTGGACCAGGTGACCTTGTCCTCCACTGGCGTCTGCACGGGATTGCCCTCATCATCGACGCTTACGGTCGGCTCCTGGGGCTGAACCTGCTTGAGGTAGATCAGTGGCTCCCCCTGAGTGACAGTCGCTCCCTTGCTGACTGCGAAGGAGTCGACGACGCCGTTTAGGTTCGCCTGTGCCTCCACCGCGGCGTCCTCCACGATCTGTCCCTTGACGTCAACCGTGTTTGCGATATCGCCGGTGGTCACCACGGTGGTCTGCGTGGTGGCGTCGATGCCGGGGGTGATGTCCACGGTTGTGCCGGCCTTGGAATCGGGGAAGAAGGCGATCTTCACCAACGCGAGCGCGATCACAAGGGCAATCAGGGTCTTTAAGGTGGGCAGGACATAGCGCTTCACGGCGAACCTCCGGTCGGCCGTCATGGCCGAGTGGGCGTAGGGGCGGGTGTGCGGCCAAGCCCAGGCAAAATGCCGGGCCAGGCGAGACACCACGAGGCTATGCCGAGTTGTGTCCCGACACACTCATCCGCAGGTAGGAGAACACCCTGATTCCCCCCGGGTGCGGGGGTGGGGAGTCTCCTCCGCCAGGATGAGGCGGCGCCGCGCTTGCCGCGTACACGGCCCAGCGCCCACCCTGATCGGGCCCTGAACTGCACTGCCCGCGGCTCTTTCAGGAGGCAGCGTCCTGCGAACCGCCCTGCGACCCGCCCCGCGAAGACGGCACGCGGTGGCACTTACGATCGGAGCGTCCGCGTTCGTCCCCGGGCCGTGCGGGGCGCGCTGCCGGTGCCTGCCGCGGCCGCCGGCTCAGGCCAGGCGACCGGCCGGCGCGGAGGGCACTGCGTTCAGGAACGCGGGAGCAGCGAACCCGTGCTGCGCGTAGGCGTCTACTACGGCACGGGCAACCGCGTCCACGGCGGGGGTGTCCACCAGTGCGATGGCGCTGCCGCCGAAGCCGCCCCCGGTCATGCGCGCGCCGTGGGCGCCGGCCGCCCGGGCTGCTTCCACAGCCACGTCAAGCTCGGGGCAGGTGACCTCGTAGTCCACCCGCAGCGACTCGTGGCTGGCGTCCATGAGCTCACCCGCGCGAGCCAGCTTCCCCCCGGCCAGCGGCGCTCCGTCCTGTAGCAGCTCCACCAGGCGGCGGGTACGGTCGATCTCGGTGACTACGTGGCGAGTGCGCGCCACCAGCACGTCGGCGTCCTGCGCCCCGGAGCTCTCCAGCCGCTTCAGGGCGGCCGCGAGCGAGTCAGCCTGGATATCGGCCAGTAGCTCGACGCCGAGGAGCTCGGCTGCGCGCTCACACGCCGAGCGGCGGGCCCCGTACTGGCCGTCCACCAGGGAGTGCTTGGCCTTGGTGTCGATCACCAGCAGGGTGAGGCCCGCAGCCGCAAGGTCGAAGGGCACGTGCGCCACCGAGCCGTCCCGGCAGTCCAGCTCCAGGGCGTGTCCGGCGCGGCAGCGCATGGAGGCGGACTGGTCCATGCCACCAGTGGGGGCACCCGCCATCTCGTTCTCGGCGCGGATGCACGCCTCTACCAGGCGGGCGCGGCCGGCGTCGTCGGGCTGTTCCGCCGTCCCGGCCAGGCCGAGGGCGTTGACGTCATCCAGGGCTACGGCGGTGGCGCACTCCAGGGCGGCCGAGGAGGACAGCCCCCCTCCCAGCGGCACGCAGGAGTAAAGGGCGGCGTCAAAGCCGTGCAGGGGCCCGAACCCGTCGCGCTCAAGCGCCCAGGCGACCCCGGCCACATAGGCGTTCCAATGCCGGACCTCCCCAGGGGAGCCCTTCGGGCCGATGGCGTCCAGGTCTAGCACGTCGATGGTCTCGCGAGTCTGCGGGGACACCAGCCGGATGGTGCGGTCCTCACGACTACGCAGCGCCAAGTGGGCCCGATGCGGCAGCGCGATCGGCAGCGCCAGGCCGCCGTTGTAGTCGGTGTGCTCCCCGATGACGTTCACGCGTCCGGGGGCGTACCACACGCCGTCGGGTTCGGTGCCGAATGCGTCCCGGAACAGGGCGGTGGCGGCACCAGCACCCTCCTGCGGGGTGAGCGCGGGGGAGAAGACGGGCTCGGATCCGACGACGGCGGCGGTTTGAGACTCGGTGCTCGACATGAGGTCATTCTGCCAGACGAAGCGGTCGTCCCGGTATGCCCGCTCGGGGACTGCCCGGGGGTGAACCCGGGAGGCGGTCGGGGATGTCCCTGAGGCTGTTAATAGGGGTAGGGTGCAGCTGACATTGGTCGTGCTCGAGAACAGAACCGGAGGAACGCGCGCTTCATGGACGTTCCCGTGCCCGCACCCAGCCAATGCGTCCTCGGTGTGACCATCGTGCTGCCGGAGCCCTGGGCGACCCGTGTGCGCAGCGTGCGCACGGCCGTGGGAGACCCCCACGGCAATGCGATACCGCCCCACATCACCCTGCTGCCACCCACCGCGGTGGACAAGGACGACTTGGCGGCTGTGACGGCCCATGTGAGCCGGGTGGCCGCCCGGACTGCGCCCTTCAACCTGCGCGCCGCCGGCGTCGGCACCTTCCGGCCGGTCAGCCCGGTGGTCTTCCTCGGCGTCGCCGAGGGGGCAGGCGCTATCGATGCGCTCCAGCAGGCGTTGCGCGCCGACGACGGGCCGCTCAGACGCACCCTGCGCTTCCCCTTCCACCCGCACGTAACCCTCGCGCACGAGGTTGACGACGACGCGCTTGACCGCGCCGCGCGCTCGGGCAGCGACATCGCGGCGGCCTTCGTGGTCGACCGGATCCACCTTCAGCGCCTGGCGTCGGACGGCAGCTGGGTCTCGTTGGCGACCCCCGCCCTGGGAGTCACGGAGACCCTCCTTCGCGAGCCGCACCCGCTAGCCTGACGCGGTGAACGCTGCGCTTGATCCCGAACGGCACGCCAGTACGGCGGCCCTGCCCGTCATGGGTGAACCCGATGCCCCCGTCCTCCACGCGATCATTCCCGCCGGCGGCGCCGGCACCAGGCTGTGGCCGCTCAGCCGCCGCCGACGCCCCAAGTTCCTGCTGGACCTGACCGGCTCCGGGCAAAGCCTGCTGCAGGGCACCGTGACCCGCCTGGCCCCCCTGGCGGCGACGACGACGGTGGTCACCGGCGCCGCCCACGTGGCCGCCGTCGCCCGGCAGCTCCCGGACCTGCCCGAGGCGAACCTGCTGGCCGAGCCTGCCCCGCGCGACTCCATGGCCGCCATCGGCCTGGCCGCCGCCGTGATCGCCCGCCGCCACGGGCGCGAGGCGATTGTCGGCTCCTTCGCCGCGGATCACCTGGTGGCCGATGCCGCCGCCTTCCGCAGCGCGGTCCGCCAGGCGGCTGTACTGGCGGCGGCGGGCTGGTTGGTCACCATCGGTATCGAGGCCACCGGACCGTCCACGGCCTTCGGCTACATCCACGCCGGTGACGCCCTGGACGTGCCCGGGGCGCCGGACGGACGCCGAGTCCTCGGCTTCACCGAGAAACCGGACGCCGCTACCGCCGCCCGCTACCTGGCTACCGGCGACTACCGGTGGAACGCCGGCATGTTCGTGGTGCGCGCCGGCGTCCTCCTGGACCACCTGGCGGAGCGCCGGCCCGCGCTGGCAGCTGGCATAGACGAGATCGCCGCTGCCTGGGACACCCCCGAGCAGGACGCCGTCATGGCGCGGGTATGGACTTCCCTGGAGGCTATCGCCATCGACCATGCCATCGCCGAGCCCGTGGCCGCCGCCGGCGGCGTGGCGACGGTCCCCGGAGACATGGGCTGGGACGACGTCGGCGGCTTCGACACCCTCTCCGGGCTCGTCTCCCCGCGCGCGGCGGGACCGGCGGCCGGGGCGGCGGTCCTGGGCGAGGCCGACGTCGAGGCGGTCGACGCCGCCGGGGCACTGGTCGCCTCTACTTCCGGCCGCAAGGTGGTGCTGCTGGGAACCCCCGGCATCGTTGTGGTGGATACTCCCGACGCGCTGCTGGTGACCACCCCGGAGCGCGCCCAGGACGTCAAGGGCGTCGTCGATCGGCTCAAGGCGGAAGATCGGGACGCACTGCTGTGACTCCCCGGGATGCGTCCGTGGCCGCCGATGCCGGTCCTCACGTCGGCCGATCGTGACCGAGCGCTTACCGGGTGCCCGCTCGTCCCGCACCTGCAAGTTGTGCAAGGAGTTGCAAGACGTCGGCTGGGATGCGGCTGCGCCCGGCACTGGCCGGGGCTGGAGCGGAGCTGCGGCGCGGGTCACGTCATGGTCGCAATGCGGCGATATCGTGCCGTTTGTGTGGCAGGTCTCAGGGGAGTGCCTATGCTGGTTGCCTGAGCCGGTGCCGCCCCGGCCGGCTCCTTGCAAGGGCGCAAGCCCGTACCCCATATGGAGACACGACCGTGAAGAAGAAGTATCCCGCCATTACGCTCGGCCTGGTCGCAGCGCTGTCGCTTGCCGCCTGCGGCTCGGCCCCGGACTCCTCCGGCGGAGACACCGGCGATTTCCTCGCCTGCATGGTGTCCGACGAGGGCGGGTTCGACGACCAGTCCTTCAACCAGTCCGGCAAGGAGGGCCTGGACCGCGCTGCCGCCGACCTCGGCGTGCAGACCAAGCTCGTCGAGTCCCAGTCCATATCCGACTACCCCACCAACGTCGACTCCCTGGTACAGCAGAACTGCGACCTGATCATCGGCGTCGGCTTCAACCTCGCCGCCGACCTTGCCGCGGCCGCCCAGGAGAACCCGGATATCAACTTCGCGCTCATCGACGCTCCCTTCACCGATGCCGAGGGAAACTTGGTTGAGCTGGACAACGCCAAGCCGCTGACCTTCAACACTGCCGAGGCCGCCTACCTCGCCGGCTATGCCGCTGCCGGCACCACCGAGAGCGGCAAGGTCGCCACTTACGGGGGTGGAGTCCTTCCTACCGTGCAGATCTTCATGGAGGGCTTCGCCAAGGGCGTGGAGAAGTACAACGAGGACAACGACGCCAACGTCGAGGTCCTCGGCTGGGACCCTGACAACCCGGGCTCCGGCTCCTTCGTGGGCAACTTCACCGACACTCCTATGGGCCAGCAGCTGACCGAGCTGTTCCTCTCCCAGGGTGCCGACATTGTGATGCCCGTGGCCGGCCCGGTCGGCTCCGGCACGATCGCGGCGGTCAAGGCGGCCGGTGACGACAACAACGCGATCGTCTGGGTGGACGCCGACGGCTATCTCAGCACCGAGTCCCTCGGCGGCAGCAAGTACATGCTGACCTCTGTGGTCAAGGGCATCGGTACCGCCGTGTACGACACCGTCCAGGAGGCCACCTCGGGCAACTTCACCTCTGAGCCCTTCATCGGCACCCTCGCCAATGACGGCGTGTCCATCGCCGACTACCACGACTGGTCCGACCGGGTCCCCGACGAGGTCAAGGAGCAGGTCGAGGTACTCAAGCAGCAGATCATCGACGGCACCCTCGACGTGTCCACGCCCTACGACCCGTCCTGATCGGGGCTGCGCCAATTCAACCCGGTGACGCCGTCGTCCTTGACGGGGCGGCGGCGTCACTGGCGCCCGGCCCGGTAGTCTTTCCCTGCTCGACGCCCACTCCACCGTTAACCATCGCCTGAACCCCACAGGAAGCGAGCCCCCAGTGCTGCTCGAACTCCGCGGAATCACCAAGGTCTTCGGATCCCTTGTGGCCAACGACCACATCGACGTCAAAGTCGAACCCGGCCAGATCCACGCCCTCCTGGGCGAGAACGGCGCCGGCAAGTCGACGCTCATGAACGTCCTGTACGGCCTGTACGACCCCGACGACGGCGAGATCCTTATCGACGGCCGTCCGGTCACCTTCAAGGGCCCCGGCGACGCCGTCGCGGCCGGCATCGGCATGGTCCACCAGCACTTCATGCTGGTGCCCGTGTTCACCGTGGCCGAATCCGTGGCCCTGGGCTACGAGCCGGTGGGCAAGGCCGGCGTCATCGACGCCAAGGCCGCCGCCGCGAAGGTGCGGGAGATCTCCGAGCGCTTCGGCTTCGACGTAGACCCGGACGCCTACATCGAAGACCTGCCCGTGGGCGTACAACAGCGAGTCGAGATCATCAAGGCCCTCTCCCGCGACGCCAAGGTCCTTATCCTCGATGAGCCCACCGCCGTGCTCACCCCGCAAGAGACCGACGAGCTGATCGCCATCATGCGCGACCTCAAGGCCGCCGGCACCTCCATCGTGTTTATCACCCACAAGCTCCGCGAGGTGCGCGAGGTGGCGGACACGATCACCGTCATCCGCCGCGGCAAGGTCGTCGGCAGCGCCGAGCCGACCGCCTCCCAGGCCGAGCTCGCCGGGCTCATGGTCGGCCACTCCGTCTCCCTCACGGTGGACAAGGACGCGCCCACGCTGGGCGGCGTCGGCCTGGAGCTGAAGGATGTCAGCCTGGTTGATGAGGGCAGCACTCTGCTCGACGACGTCAGCCTGCAGGTGCGCTCCGGCGAGATCGTCGGCGTGGCCGGGGTGCAGGGCAATGGCCAGACCGAGCTTGCCGACGTGCTGCTGGGATTGCGTGCACCCACCGTCGGCTCAGTGCACTTCGGCGGCCAGGACGTCACCCCCCTGGGCGTCCACCAGCGCATCGGCGCCGGCCTCGGCTTCGTCCCCGAGGACCGCTCCACCGACGGCATGGTTGCCGCATTCTCCGTGGCCGAGAACATGATCCTGGACCGCTTCGACGACCCCGCTTTCGGTTCCGGGCCGTCCATCAATCCCACCAAGGTCCGCAACCACGCTGAGCAGCTGCGCGACGAGTTCGACGTACGCGTCACCGACGTCGCCGATCCCATCTCCACTTTGTCCGGCGGCAACCAGCAGAAGGCGATCCTTGCCCGGGAGCTGTCCCGCCAGCTCAAGGTTCTGGTGGCCTCACAGCCCACCCGGGGGCTCGACGTCGGCTCCATCGAATTCGTCCACAAGCGCATCGTGCAGGAGCGTGACAACAACACCGCCGTGTTGATCATCTCCTCCGAGCTGGATGAGATCTACTCCCTGTCAGACCGCATAGCCGTCATGTACCGCGGCCGGATCGTCGGCGTCGTGCCGCCGGATACACCCCGCGACGTGTTGGGCCTCATGATGGCAGGCGTCCCCCTCGACCAGGCCCGCGCCCAGGAGGAGAACCGATGAGCGAAGCTATCCCAAACGGCGCCGCGCAGGCGGAATCACGGACGGGTCGGCCGTCCGTCGTCCCACCCGCCCAGCACACGGACAATCAGCCGGAGCAGCCGGGTGTACTGCGGCAGATCGCCGAGTCCAACATCCTTATGGGCGTGCTTGCGGTTTTCTCCGCCATGATTGTCGGCTCGCTGTTGATCCTGCTCGCCGACGACAACGTGCGCACCACCGCCGGTTACCTGTTCGCACGCCCCAGCGACTTCTTCGGTGCGGTCGGCTCGTGCCTGGTGGACGCCTACGCGGCCATGGTCCGCGGCGGCATCTTCGACTGGCAAGCATCCTCGGTCGCGCGCATGTGGCGCCCCATCACCGAAACCCTCACCGTGGCCACGCCGCTGATCCTGGCGGGCCTGGGCATGGCGGTGGCCTTCCGCGCCGGCCTGTTCAACGTCGGTGGGCAGGGGCAGATCATCCTCGGCGCCATCGTCGGCGGTTACGTCGGCTTCGCCTGGAACCTGCCCAGCGGGCTGCACATGCTGGTGGCGGTGCTCGGCGCCATCCTCGGCGGCGCCCTGTGGGGAGCCATCCCCGGCGTGCTACGCGCCACCACCGGTGCCAGCGAGGTCATCACCACCATCATGCTCAACTCCGTTGCCGCCTACCTGATAGCGCATCTGCTCACCACGGCCACCTTCATCGGTGCGGGCAACGCCAACCCCAAGTCACTGCCGGTGGCGGCTAGCGCCCAGTACCCCAAACTGATCGGCGGTCCCTTCCGGCTACACCTGGGCTTCATCGTGGCCCTGCTGGCCGCCTTGTTCGTGTGGTGGCTGCTGGAGCGCAGCGAGATCGGTTTCCAGTTCCGCGCCACCGGCCTGAACCCGCAGGCGGCGCTGACCGCAGGCATCAACGTGCCCCGGATCACCGCCCTGGTCATGATCGTCTCCGGTGCCCTGTGCGGGCTGGCGGCAACCGCCCCGGTGCTCGGCACCCAGCACTACCTGACCGGCTCGGTGGCGGGCAGCATCGGCTTCGATGCCATGACCGTGGCCCTGCTGGGCCGCTCCACCCCGCAGGGCACCGTGCTGGCCGGGCTGCTGTTCGGTGCCCTGACCGCGGGCGGAACCACCATGCAGGCCGCCACCGGTACCCCGATCGACATCGTGCTGGTGCTGCAGTCCATGATCGTGCTGTTCATCGCGGCCCCGCCGCTGGTGCGCGCCATCTACCACCTGCCCGCACCCGGCTCCTGGCGGCGGAGCCGCCGCGAGGTCGTCGACGCTGCCGCCGTCGCCGGCCCGGCCGTTGAGAAGAAGGAGGCCTGAGCCATGACTGCCTCACCCACCGCCGCTCCGACCCGCGACGCCAGCCCGAGAACGGAGCCGACCGTCGTCGTCGAGCCGATCGCCTACAAGCTGCCGATCACCGGCACCGTCGTAGTCGTTCTGGAACTGCTGATGGGCCTGCTAAGCCACGGCGACACTCGCTTCCAGCTGGCCACCAAGGCCGACTTCTTGAAGATTCCCGTGCTCACCCTCGGCTCCCGCCCCGTGATCGTGGTGATGGTGCTGCTGGCTGCGGCGATCACCGCCTACATGTGGATGCGTGCCGTGGGCCGTGCACCGATCCCCAACTGGGCGGGGCTGGTGCTGGGAGCCAGTTTCATCATCGCCTTCCTCACCTGGGCCGGCGCCGGACGCCCCACCGTCATCCCGCTGGTGACAATCCTGTCCTCCACCCTCGCACTGTCCGTGCCGCTGGTGTTCGGCGGGCTCGCCGGCGTGGTGGGGGAGCGCTCGGGCACCATCAACATCGCCATCGAGGGCCAGCTGCTGGGCGGCGCCTTCCTGGGCGCGGTGGTCGCATCGATCACCGGCTCCGCCTGGGCCGGCATGATCGCCGCCCCCTTCGCCGGTATCCTGGTAGCCCTGCTGCTTGCCCTGTTCGGACTGAAGTACCGGGTCAACCAGATCGTGGTCGGCGTGGTCCTCAACGTGTTCGTGTCCGGCCTGACTAGCTTCCTGTTCTCCACGGTGCTGACCGACAACCCGGCGCGGCTGAACGCCTCCATGCGCCTGCCCACCCTGCCGATCCCGGTGCTCTCCCAGATCCCGATCATCGGCCCGGTGCTGTTCCGGCAGACGATTCTGGTGTACTTGATGTACGCGGCCGTCGCGGTGCTGTCCTTCATGCTGTTCCGCTCCCGCTGGGGCCTGCGCATGCGTGCCTGCGGCGAGCACCCGCGGGCCGCGGACACCGTGGGCATCAACGTCATGCGCACCCGCGTGAACAACCTGATGCTGGGCGGCGCGCTGGCGGGCCTGGGCGGCGCCTTCTTCACCGTTGGCTCCGGCCTGGCCTTCACCAAGGACATGTCATCCGGCAACGGCTACATCGCCCTGGCCGCCATGATCCTGGGCGCCTGGAACCCGGTGGGCACCCTGTACGCCGCGCTCCTATTCGGCTTCGCCACTGCGGTGGGGCAGACGCTGTCCGTCATCGGCTCCCCGATCCCGGCGAACATCATCCTTATGATCCCCTACATCGTGACGGTCTTCGCCGTCGCCGGCTTCGTGGGGCGCGTGCGCGCCCCTGCCGCCGAGGGGGTCCCGTACCCGTGATCGGCGCCGACAACCACCCGGCCGGGCCGGCCCGGGCCGTCTCCGACTCCGTGCCCGCCGTCGACGCGGACATGTGGGCGCGGCTGCGGGCACTGGCCACAGAGGCCATGCGGTGCGCCTACGCGCCCTACTCCCACTTCCGGGTGGGGGCCGCCGCCCTGGTCGACGACGGCCGTCTGGTATCCGGCTGCAACGTGGAGAACGCCGGCTACGGGGTAACCCTGTGCGCGGAGTGCGGGCTGGTCTCCGAGCTCGTACGCACCGGCGGAGGCCGCCTGATCGCCTTCGTGTGCGTCGACGGCGACGCGCGGCCCTGTTCCCCGTGCGGCCGCTGCCGCCAAGTGCTGTCCGAGCACGCCCACCCGGACATGCTGCTGGACCTGCCGTCGGGCGTCATGAGCATTGACCAGGTGCTCCCCGACCGCTTCACCAGCGCCGACATCGAGCGGGTCACCGGCACAGCCGCACCCCTACCTGAAGGAGACCGGCCGTGACCGCATCCGTCAAACCGTCTTCCGCCCCCGCCGCCCCAACGTCCCCGGCGGTGGAGCCCTTCGACGCCGTTGACGTGATCGCTGCCAAGCGCGACCGCCAGCGGCTCACAGACGCCCAGATCGACTGGGTGGTCGACGCCTACACCCGCGGCGTGGTCGCCGACGAGCAGATGAGCGCCCTGGCCATGGCGATCTACCTCAACGGCATGGACCGGGGCGAGATCGCCCGCTGGACCGACGCCATGATCCGCTCCGGGGAGCGCATGGACTTTTCCGCCCTGGGACGCCCTACAGCGGACAAGCACTCCACGGGCGGAGTGGGTGACAAGATCACCTTGCCGCTGGCGCCGCTGGTGGCTGTCTTCGGCGTCAGTGTTCCGCAGCTGTCCGGCCGCGGCCTGGGCCACACCGGCGGCACCCTGGACAAGCTCGAGTCCATTCCCGGCTGGCGGGCGGCGCTGAGCAACGACGAGATCCTGGACATGCTGTCCGCCGACGGTCCCGGCGCCGTTATTTGCGCCGCCGGCAGCGGGCTGGCCCCTGCCGACAAGAAGCTGTACGCGCTGCGGGACACCACCGCTACTGTCTCCTGTGTGCCGCTGATCGCCTCCTCCATCATGAGCAAGAAGATCGCCGAGGGCACCGGCGCGCTGGTCCTGGACGTCAAGGTCGGCTCCGGCGCCTTCATGAAGGAGATCGACCAGGCGCGCGAACTCGCGCAGACCATGGTGGCGCTCGGCACGGACGCCGGCGTGACCACCCGCGCCCTGCTCACCGACATGTCCACGCCGCTGGGATTGACCGCCGGAAACGCCCTGGAGGTGCGCGAGGCCGTCGAGGTGCTTTCCGGTGGGGGACCGGCCGACGTCGTCGACCTGACCGTGGCGCTAGCGGGCGAGATGCTCTCCGCGGCCGGGCACACCGTGGACGCGGACGAGCTGCGCGCCGCCCTGGGCGACGGGCGCGCCATGGACGTGTGGCGGGAGATGATCCGCCGCCAGGACGGCGACCCCGACGCCCCCCTGCCCGTGGCTCCCGAGACCGAGACCGTCACTGCCGCCGTGGACGGCGTGCTCACCCGCCTGGACGCCCTGGGCGTGGGGGTGGCCGCCTGGCGCCTGGGGGCCGGCCGAGCCCGCAAGGAGGACCCGGTGCAGGCAGTCGCCGGCGTCGAAATGCACGCCAAGCCGGGTGACACCGTGCGCGCCGGCCAGCCGCTGCTCACCCTGCACACCGCTACCCCGGAGCGCTTCGAGCGCGCCCGCGCCGCGCTCGAGGACGCGATCGCCGTGCGCCCCGCCGACTCTCCGGAGGCCCGGGAGGCCGTGGCCCGCCGCCGCGTCGGCGTGGTGCTGGACCGGATTGTCTGAAGAGGCCGTGGTGGACTCCCGCACGTCGGCCGCCGAGCTGCCCGGGGCGCGTGTGGTGAACGCCCGTCTGCGCGTGGGTGGCTTCACCACCGCCGGTGGCGCCGTCACTCTTGCCCAGTGCGACGGCACCACCTGTGGAGCAACTGCGGTTCTGGCGGCCCGCCTCCTGCTCGGCGGTCCCAGCGCCGGTGTGCAGACTCCCGTCCCCGGCACCGCCCGCCCGGGCCGAGTCCTGCAGGAGACTCTGGCCGCCTCCCAGCGGAGCCTGCAGCGTGCCATGAACCGGCATGCGGGAGGGCCACTGGGCCCCCTGCCCTGGACTAGTAGGCTGGGCTCGACCCCGTGGTCCGTCGCCGCCGAGCTGACGCGCGTACTGCGGCGGGTGCGACCCGACATCGAAGCCTGCACCGTGACCTGGGTGGACGACCGGGGCGCCGGCTGGGGCGCCGTCGTGGCGGGCACGCGAGAGCTGCTTGCCGTCGGCGTCCCCGTAATTCTGCTTACGGGAGGACCGCCGGTACGCCATGCCGATGGTGCCGGAGGGGCCCGGCGCCTATTGAATCTGAACCGAATCATCAACGCGATCCCCGCAGTCCCGCGGCACTACGTGCTGGCGCTGCCCTGGAAAGCCATCGGGCGGCAGGACCCCGGCCCCGGCCACGCCCACCTCTACGACCCCTCCAGCGGCGTCGTGCGCGCCCTGGACCTGCTGGCCCCACGCGCGCAGCGCGGGCCCGGTCCCCGCGAGCTGGGCTACTGGCCGCGTGTGCTCGCCGTGATCGCCCCACCGCCGCCCCGTGCCCTACAACCGGCCTGAAACCGGCCTGCAGCAGACCCAGAACAATCCAGAGAAAGGAACGCCATGACCACCCGTGCGGAAGTCGCCGCCATCATCGACCACACCCTGCTCAAGCCCGAGGCCACTGGCGCGCAGGTCGCCGAGCTGATCGCCCAGGGCGCCGAACTGGGCACCTACTCGGTGTGCGTGTCCCCCAGCCAGCTGCCCGTGCAGGCCCCCAAGGGCCTGCACGTGGCCACCGTCTGCGGGTTCCCCTCCGGCGCTCATGCCACCGCCGTCAAGGCGGCCGAGGCCGCCGACTCCGTCGCGAAGGGCGCGGACGAGGTTGACATGGTCGTCAACCTGAAGCTGGTCAAGGAGCACGACTACGCGGGCGTCGAGGCGGACATCCGCGCGGTCAAGGAGGCCGTGGGGGACAAGCTGCTGAAGGTGATCATCGAGTCCGCGGCACTGACCGACGATGAGATCATTGCCGTGTGCCGGGCCGCCGAGGGTGCGGGTGCCGACTACGTCAAGACCTCCACCGGCTTTCACCCGGCGGGCGGCGCCTCGGTGCACGCCGTGGAGCTAATGCGCGCCACGGTGGGGGACCGGCTGGGCGTCAAGGCCTCCGGGGGTATCCGCACCGCTGAGGACGCGCTGGCCATGATCGCGGCCGGCGCCTCCCGGCTAGGCGTATCCGCCACCGTCGCCATCCTGGAGGGCCTGCCCGCCTAATCGCACCGAGACCGGCACTTGTTACGTGCCGAGACCGGCACTAATGACGTGCCGAGACCGGCACTAGAACCGACTCCGCCGCATAGTTGCGCC
>NZ_PIZC01000015.1:48599-75766 GCF_019325145.1 Actinomyces sp. 594 | reverse complement strand
CCCACCCAGGGCCTCCCAGAATCTCACGACTTCTGACACTCCCAGATGTCATGAGATCCAACAGTCCCAGAAGTCATGAGACAACACAGTCGTCGAAAGGTACGAAGCGTCGGTGTAAAGGTACGAACCGTCATGCGAAGTGCCGAAGCGTCGCGCGGGGCGCACGAGCCGTTCCGCCCCCGACGTCGGCGCCCGCCGTACCGAAGATGTTCTCATCAGCCCCAGAACGTCCTCATCAGCCCGAGTACGACCTCCGCGCGGCGAAGACGACCTCGTGAGCCCAAAAACGTCCTCGGCGCGGCGAAAACGTCCTCGTCAGCCCGAGACCCTCCACGATGTGGAGGGTTTGGGGAGTATGAGGTCGTATTCGGTCGGTGTGGGGTGGTCGGGTACGACCTCATACGCCCGAAGACGTCCTCGTGAGCCCGAGAACGTCCTCGGCGCGGCGAAAACGTCCTCATCAGCCAGAGTACGACTACCCGAACGCGACCCTCACACCACACCGCAGTCCGGGCACCGCCCCAGCACCCTAGAACACGAAGAGCCGGTTTACGGCCCTCATCGACTCGGCTATAGGTCCCCGTGCCGCTGCAGGCGGTGCAGGCTCAGCCAGCCGATTGGGATGGGAACCCAGAAGGTGACCAGGCGGTAGACGACTGCGGTTGACAGCGCCACGCCGTTGGGAACCCCTGCCGTTACCAGGCCCGCGGTCAGTGCCACCTCCACCGGGCCGATGCCGCCGGGTGAGGGCACCACGGACCCGACGGTGTTCGCAGCCAGGTAGGTGATGGCCAGCACCGAGAAGGACAGCGTGTGCCCGAACGCCCACAGGCTCGCCCCGAATGACAGGATGTAGCTCAGGCTCAGCAGCAGCGTGCCGCCTATGCCCAGCGCCAACCGGCCCGGGTTGGACATGACCCACACCAGCCGCGGCCACACCTGCCGGTAGGTCGGCTCGATCTTCTCCCACACCCAGCTGCGCACCTTCGGGATGAACAGGGCGGTGGCGACGACGGCGACCAGGGCGACGGCGGTCACCAGTACCCAGCCGCTGGGCAGGGTCAGGCTGGTCGACTGGCCGGTCGTGGCGGCGACGATAATGAGCAGGACAACGGTGACAACGAACTGAACCACCTGCACCAGGGCCACGGTGGCCACACCGATCGCGGTCGGCACGCCCTTGCGGGCCAGGAAGCGCAGGTTGATGGCGGCGCCGCCGACTCCCGCGGGCGCGACTAGTGAGACTACCGAGGAGGCCAGGTGCACCTCGGTGGACTTCCACAGCGGCAGCTTTACCGGGCTGAATGCCACTAGTGCCAGGCCGGCGCCTACGTAGGTGGCCAGCGAGAAGATCAGCGCCCCGAGGATCCACCAGAGGTTCGCCCCGGCAACGGCGTCGGTGATCTGCTCGATGTTCATGCGGGCCAGCAGGGTCCACAGCGCCACCAGTCCCACGATCGCCATGATGACGGTGCGTGGGGAGAAGCGGGTCAGCTTGGCGGGCTCTGCGTGCGCCGTCGGCGTCAAGTCCACCAGGGCGTCGCGCAGCTCCTGGAGCACCTTGCCGCGCCGGCCCATGGCCTCACGGGTGGCTGCCGGCAGCACCACCTGCTGCAGCATGGGGGCGATGGAGGCCAACTGCTGAGTGGTCAGGGAACGGGAGGCGGCGGTGATAGCGCGTTCCACGTCAGTCAGGGAGGCCGTCAGCGCCAGGACTTGGGCGAGGTCGACCCGGCGGGACAGCTCGGAGGAGATGGTCTCCCCGGAGTCCCACCCGAGCAGCCAGACAGCACCTGAGTCGTCGAGTACGACGGCGGCCGAGTCTAGTTCCCGGTGTGCCAGACCGGCCTTGTGGGCGCGGCTGACCTGGTCCCAAAGGTCGCTCAGCACGTCATCGCTGATCTCATCGAGGTCCGCCAGGGCACGGGCGCCGCGGACGTGGTCGGTTACCAGCACCACGGACTCATCGGCTTCGGCTATGCCGACCAGGGCGGGGGTGCGTACGCCGGCGCGACCCGCCTCCAAGATCATCAGGGCTGCATGCTCGGCCGCAGAGCGCACGGACAGATCCCGTTCCGGCGACAGCCCCTTCACCCGCACCCGGTCCCAGAGGGTAGCCAGGAAGCCGGCAACCTGCCGGTCGGCGTCAAGGACGGTGACGTCCCTGCGCACCCCCGCGCTGTCCCAGACGGCATACAGCCGGTGGGCTGAGAGCTGACCCTCAGTGAGTGCGGCGGAGGAGGCCTCTGCCAGAATGGCGGCCAGATCGACGTCGTGGGCGGGGACGATGGTGGAGGTGTCCTCCGGAGGTATCGGGGCGGTCGCTTCCGGCTGAGGTGATGCGGGTGGGTCCGTGCCCGCGTCTTGGGGGTCGGCGGGGCCGGCTTTGGCGTCTAGTACGGCGGGGCTGGTCAGCGGGGTCTCGCGGACGCGCTCGGTGTAGCCCAGCGGTGCCGCGGTCTCAACCGTCCAGGCGCGGGCGTCGGGGGCACGGTCCATGCGCACCACGCGGACGGCGTCGATTCCAGCGCGGCGCAGCGCGCGCACCAGGGCTATGCCGTGGGCACGCGTGTCATCGACGCCGAAGGCATAGCGTACGGCCAGCCCCGGCAGGCGGCCCAGCAGAATAGAGATGACGGCGCCCGGAAGCGTGATCGCGCTGCGGAGAACCGCTAGGCCCACCACGATCCAGACGGCGGTCCAGGTGTAGCGGATTACAGGGGAGGAGCGGCGGTCCCCGGCGCCTGTGAGCAGTCCCGCCAGGGTGGCGAATACCGTGGAGATCCCGACCCGGGCCGTGCCGGAGGCGGTCACGGTCAGGCCTGAGGCGAGGATGGCCGGGCCCCAGGCGTCCAGTGCGTGCAGGCTCAGCCAGGCTAGTGCGAAGCCGCCTGCTCCCGCCAGCAGCGCACCGCCCGCGGTGTGCCAGGCGCGGCGCAGCAGGCTGTGCATGATGACCACTACCGGCACGGTGAAAGTGAGCAGGCCCTCGACGGCCTGGAGGGGGAAGACGAGGATTCGGCGCAGCACGACGGCGAGGGCGTTCTGCACGTCTTGGGTGACGCCGGTGGTGGTGGCGTGGGCGTAAGCGGCCAGGATGACCATGAAGGTCAGGCCCAGCCCGGCGACAACCAGGTCGAGCAGGTCCTCTGCCCGCCGCAGGCGGCGCTCCGGAGCGTCCACCAGCAACGTCGTCGAGCGGGGGACCGCGGTGGCGGCGGGGCTCGGGTAGGCCTGGTCTGATTTGTCGACGACGGGGGTGACGCCGATGCGCGGGATTCCGACCGGTGACGTCGCCTGGACGCGGTCCGGGTCCTCCGGGGGCGGGGCATCAGTCATGTCGGTGTCAACCTGTTTGCCTACGGATAGTACTGCCCTGTTCGGGGCGCAATGAGCCTACCAGGCGGACCCTGGGATACCGCGGAACGAAGGGTGGAGGTCGGCCGGGAGAGCTGCCGGGAACTGGGCGTTCGCGAACCGGTGTGGTGGTGCCGGGGCGGCGTGGGGTGATGTGTGCACCGCAGCAGACGTGTCGGCCGAGTCGACCGGTGGACTCGGTGGGACTGTATCCGCCGATCGGGGGTCCGATCCGCTTAGCCGATCGGCCGATGCTGAGCACTTCGGTCGCTGGCAGACTTATGGGCGTCGGCACGGAAGAGAGCCGAGCTGGCTAGTCCCTGAACCTCCCTGGTTAGTTCGGGTCCGGGCCCCTCAGCGGGGCTCGGACCCGAACCGCTTTTTGGGCCGGGGCTCAGGCCGGGCTGGTCTGCCGCCCGGATGAGTTACAGGCGAGCGAGCAGGTCCGCCATCTCCTCCTCCGCCAAGTGCCAGGATGGGTCTGCGGTGAGGGTGCCGTCGGTCAGCAGGAACCGCATCTCGGCGTCTGGTAGTGAGGCGACCTGGAGCTTGATGGCGTGCGGGCCGTCTGCTCCGTCGAAGGCGCGCAGGATGGGCTCGGCCTCGTCCAGGGTCAGGTCCTGCTCGTAGATATTGATTGCGGGCAGTCCGTCGGCGTATCCGGGGCCGACGGCGTCCAGGGTCACGATCGGTTCGCGGGCGGGGTCCTCGGCGCCGCCGGGAAGAGCGGCTAGCACCGCGTCGAGGGGAACTCCAGACAGGTCGACGTCGGAGGTGGCGCTGATCGTCAGGGATGTGCTGCCGACTTTGAGGCGATCCTCGTAGGTCAGGGTGGTGCCGTCGGCGGCTGCCGGTGGCGCCAGGACGGCGTCGGCGGGGAGGGTATCCGCGTCGATGTGGCTGATCTCGATTGCCTCATCGGTGTCCAGCGGGATGCCAACCGCGGCGATGGCGCCCTGGTTGAGTCCGGCGGCGATGCGGAGCCGCTCGCACTGGAAATCGAGCTCTGAGTGCGGGCGCACGAGGTCTACGTCAATGGCCGTGTGCAGGTCCTCGCCGGCCGGTCCGGTTCCGTTCCAGCTGATCAGGAGGGTGGCGTGATCCAGCCCCTCAACATTCGCGGCCAGGTCGGTGTAGGCGGACTGGATCAGGGCGGTGGCGTCCTCGACGGGGGTGTTCTCCTCCAGTGTGAGGAAGGTGCGTACGCCCCAGGACTTGGTGGAGACATGCTCGGTGTCGACGGTCGGCTCGCTCATTACGGGTGCACGGCCGGTGAAGTAATCGGCGAAAGGCGTCGTATCCGGCTCTTTCGTGGGTGTCCGCAGCCACCTGCGCACGCCGACTCCGGTCACGACTACGGCGGTGCCAAGACCGAGGATGATATCGCGGCGGGTATGGCCGCGTTGCTTGCTGGGGGCGGCGTCAGGGGAGGGAGGGGGCGTCTGTGAAGTCACCGTCGCAGAATATGGGTGGGGTCTGAACCGACTCAATGCGCTGGCATGGGCAGTGCTCCCCATATTCTCCGCACGCACATCGCCCGCCACTTAGACCGATCCCGGTGGTTATTTCGACCGACTGGAGGAACTACCAGAGACTCGGGTCCAGCGGAGGGATGCGGTCCAAGTACGGGGCCGGGAAAGGAAGGGTGTCGATCACGGCGGACCTGCCCGCCGTCGGCTGGCGCCAGGGTGTTGCGCAGGGCCGTACTTCCCGGTTTGCGTATACCAGACCTTCCAACTCGCGGGGCGTGTTGGAATCCGGGGCGGCGTCGGGTGGGTGGGAGCCTGCCCGCCCACGGCCCACAGTTGGAGCCGATCCTGGGCGCTCCGTCCCACGGGGCACCTGGGGAGCGGCACCCACCCCCGCCGGGGCGGCAACACCCACCGGGCCCCAAGCACACCCACAAACCGCGAGAGCCCCTTTGTGCTTGTTGATCGGGCACTGCACCTGTCGTTGCTGGAATGCCGGACCGCGGCCCTGTGAACACGCAGAAACATCTAGGAAACTCCTACCCTGATGCCGACTTGCTGGACCCCTGGCCGCACGGGGCGGCACTCCGCCCGCATAGCTCACCCTCGGTGCTGCCTCCCGCGCGCTGGAACGGGCCCGGTCTCAGCGTTCCGGATCAACTAGACGATGGTCGGCTCCGGCTCCTCCTTAAGTCTCATAAGCCTGAGCCGTTCTGCTGATGGGAAGCACCACGGCCGGTGAGCACACTTATTCCTGTCAGCAACGACAACCGGTGCGGAGCCCACAGTATCCGCACCACTCAATCCGCACCACTCACACCCAATCTGAAAGGAATACCCGAATGGACGCCAAGTTCACCTCCACCCCCGCCGCCAAGAGCGACCTGCTCGACGAGATCACCGAGTAGGAATACATCTGGGATGACCCGTTAGCCCAATGTCGGCCGCAACCTGGGCGAACGGACTATCTACGTCAGGTGATGCCCAGCACCTGGCCGCACACGCCGCATCGTCAACCATTCTCAACCAAGGGAGTATCACCATGTCCATTGTCCTGACTGACGTGTGCCAGGCCTATTCGGGCTTCGAGCTGCGCGACGTGTCCTTCGAGGTCTCTACCGGCGAGATCGTCGGTTTCCTGGGGCCAAACGGTGCGGGAAAGTCCACCACGTTGCGCATCCTGCTGGGCCTGGAGCGCCCGGCTCGGGGCACGGCTCTTATTGAGGGGACCCCTTACGCGAGGATGGCTCAGCCGATGCGCACCATCGGCTCCATCCTCGACGCCCAGTGGATCGCCGGGGGCCAGACGGTGACGCAGTACCTGACCTGGCTGGCGATCGCCGGGGGCCTGGACCGCTCCCGCATCCCCCTGCTGCTAGAGCAGGTCGACCTGGCCTACGCCGCCAAACGACGTGTCTCGCGCCTGTCCCTGGGCATGCGCCAGCGCCTGGGCCTGGCCGGAGCGCTGCTGGGCGACCCGCGCTACCTCGTTCTGGACGAGCCGCTCAACGGACTGGACCCCGAGGGCATCCGCTGGTTCCGCGACCTGCTACGGCAGCTACGAGACCAGGGCCGGGGCATCCTGTTGTCCTCCCACATCCTGACCGAGGTCTCCGCCGTGGCCGACCGCGTCGTCATGATCTCCAACGGGCGCGTCACCGGAAGTGGCAGCCTGAGCGACTTCGAGGCGGAAGGCAGCTTGGAAGACGCCTTCTTCAAGCACCTCGCCCCCAAGGAGCGGTGATAGCGATGCGACTGCTCATCAGCGAGATCTACAAGCTCTACACCTACCGGTGGCCCGCACTGCTGCTGGCCGGGGCGCTGGCCGTCGGTGCTCTCCTGGACATCTACCTCGCTCTGGCATACGCCTCCTCCTCCGGCTCCTACGTGAGCACGGCACTGAGCTTCAACGAGCTCGTCTGCCGCCTGGCGTGGTTCACCCTGCCCATCCTGGTCCTGGCCGGTGACGCACGTGATGGCATGCTGGCCAGTGTCGTCCTGGTCCGCCCGCGCCCGCGCGCGATCCTGGCCGCCAAGCTCGTCTCGTCCCTCGTCGCCGCCCAGGTCAGCGCCCTGGGGTCCCTGGTCCTCATCGCGGCCTTCATGCCGCTGGGAGGGTGGCCCGACGCCGCCGCCGCCCTAGCGGCCTTCGCCCCGAAGGCCGCTCGCATGATGGTGCTGCCCCCGCTGGCAGTGTGCTTCGGCTTCGCCGTCGCCGTCCTGGCCAATTTGAGGTCACTGCCGTGGGTGGCGACGGGGCTGGTCCTCTGGAGCCAGGTGATCGAGAAGCTCCTCTTCACCGTCGTGGGTAACCTCGTTCCTCCGTCTGTCGGGGCGCTCCTTGCCCCGTATTCCGTCGCTGTCACGTGGTTCTACGGTGCCTGGGGCGAGATGGGCCTGCCTGCCTTTGACACCTGGGGCTTCCTGCCGCTCCTGGTCCTGGCCGCCCTCACCTGTGCGGCTGCCGCCGTCCTCCTCACCCGTACCGCCGACCCGGCCGGGCGACCCTGGGGCCTACCCACCGTCGCCCTGACCACCGAGGCCGTGGCCACTACGACCGCATCCGCGCGTTCCACCTCAGCCGCAGCGGCCCCTATGCGCTCGGCAGCGGCTGACGGCGCCGCCCGCTCCCACCCGGCAGGACCACCCGCCCCCACCACCAGTGCCAGGGCCTCCCGCAGTGGTCTCCTGGGTGATGTCCTGGCCTGGCTCCGGGCCAGCATGAGCTCCCACGGCGCGCTGCGGCGCACACTTCTCCTGACTCTGCTTACCGGCGCCGCGAACGCCGCCATCACTGCCGGAGTGGTGGTCATCTTCGAGATCTCCCTGACCTCCTCCGGCGCCCTCAGTGATGCCGAGTCCGCGATTGGGGCCGTCGTCAGCGGCTGGGGCATGCTCTGCCTGCCGCTGACTCTCCTGACCGGCTCGTGGACCTACCTACGGCTCATCCAAACCCGCGAGCTGGCCCTGGTCTACACGGCTCTTCCGCGTCGCAGCGCCGTCATCACCGCCTGCGCGGTCCATGCCGGCCTCCAGGCCGCGGTAGTCACCCTGGTGTCCATCGCCGCGGGTCTTGCCGTCCTGGCCTTTGCTACCAGCGTCAGTGCTGTCCTGGCCACTGCCGGACTTACCAGGATGCTGGTCGCCGCCCCCCTGGGCGCCGTCCTCGCCCAGCTCAGCGTCATCGGGGCCGCCGTCCTCATCCGCCGGCCCATCCCCGCCCTGGCGGGCGTGGCCGGCTGGCTCCTGCTGGCCGAGCCTCTCCTCCAGAGCAGCAGCCCGGTCGTAGAGCGGGTAGTGGGCAGGCGCACGATCGCCGCCCTGGTCAACAACTTCGTCAGTCCCAGTTCCTTCGCCGACGATCCCCTGAGCACCTCCGCGGCCCTCATGTGGCTCATCGCGCTTGCCGCCGTGCTTGTCACCATGGCCGTCGTCGTCGAGCGACGGCGCCCCGGAGTCATCGGGAACTGAACTGGACGGAGCAGCACCCGCGCACCCTTTCAGGTGTGGCCTTGGCCGGCGACAGCCTCGCCGGCCAAGGCCACCCCTCTGTCCGCACGGGAGCGGTAGGCAGCGAGGCCGCCCCCGCGCTCCAGCCCTGCTCAGCTGCTCTCGCGGTCTGCAACTTTGAGAACGGCATCCTGGAGGCCGGCGCGGCTGAGACCATGCGGCATGAGGGCCAGGGGCTTAAGGACTTCAAGGACTGGCAGGTTACGGTCCCTGAGGCGGCTGAGCTTCTTCCAGGCCGCCTACCTTTCTCCCGACCTCACCTTCCAATCGAGCACCAGTGGCGAGAGCAGCTCATCACGCAGGCTGCCTTCTGCCTGCTCCGGGCAGCCAGCTTGTCGTCACCACGGAGTACGTTGTTCAGGCCGGTGCCGGCGACCGACCACTACGTCCCAGCGGAAGGGACCCAGGTTATTGCTCGCTGCTGACCTGACAGCCAGCGGCGGCACAATGCGCGTAGGTAGATGCCTTAGCTGCTAGAGCACCGGGCCGGGGATGGTTTTGGGGACTGGAATGGTTTCCATTCCCAGTCCCCAAAACCATCCAAAATTAAAAGGATCGGTCAGTTGCGACATGAAACGATGCGGCATCCCCACTTCGGGTATGTGAATGATGCAGGCGAAATAGGCAGCGATGACTCGCTCGGTGAGGCGGTGACACGGATGGGGGATGGGGGTTCGGCAGGTGCTGCTGTGGCGGGAGTTGCCAGTCCCAGGAACGATACGGACACGGCGATGACAGAGAGGGTGCGAAGGGAACACATGTGCGGTGACTTCCTATCGGTTGTGGGTCCGGTGGGATAGTCGCATCTTGTCCTACACAGCTGTGTGGCCTGCTCATCATTGAGTCCCCGTTCGATTCCTCCTTTTGAGGGAGCCCGACGAGACATAATGAGGAGGGGCGACTAGCCGCCGATGCCCCGCTTGTACGCCTCGGTGACGATCTCCAGTCGGCTACCCACCCCCATCTTGCGCATAAGCGAGGAAACGTGAGTTTTGACGGTGGTCTCCGCAACGTTCATCTGGCGTGCAATCTGGCGGTTGGTGCGTGCCTGACACAGAAGCCGAAGCACTTCCCGCTCTCGCCCCGATAGATCGAGTTCTGCGGTGGAACCGGTACTGGGGCGCTGGCCGCGCACGTAGCGGTCCAAGACGCGGCTGGTGGGGCCGGGCGAGAGGACCTTACCGCCTCCGTGGACGGTGCGAATTGCCGCCGCGATCTCTGCGGCAGGCGTGGTCTTGAGAAGGAAGCCTGAAGCGCCAGCGGCGATTCCGCCATCGAGGAAGGTATCGTCATCGAAGGTGGTCAGTAGGAGTACCCGGGTATGGCCACCGGCGGCGAGGATCCGCGAGGTTGCTCCAATGCCATCCAGAACCGGCATCTGGATATCCATGAGTACGACGTCCACCATGTGGTCGTGGACAAGATTAACCGCCTCGGCGCCGTTGGCGGCGGTGGCCACTATTTCGATGCCTTTTTCCTGACCGAGGAGCATGGATAGCGAGTCGAGCACGATGGCGTCGTCGTCCACGATGGCGACGCGGATCGGACTGGGCTGGATGTTTTGGTTCATGGTTTGCCCTTTTCGTTGTTGGGTGTGAGGGGGAGGGTGGTGTGGAGGATCCATTGGTGGTTGGTGTGTTTGGTGGTGGTGGTTCCTCCGAGGGCGTGGGTGCGTTCCTGGATGCCGAGGATGCCGAGTTTGGATGAGGTGGCGGGGGTTGTGTGTCGGGTGTCGGCCAGGGGGTTGATGGCGTGGAGCTCGGCGGTGGTGTCGGTGATGTTGAGTTGGATGGTGCATTGGGCGTCGGGGGCGGCGTGTTTGATCATGTTGGCGACGCATTCGTCCAGGATGCGGGTCAGGGCGGTGGTCAGGGTGGGGGTGAGTCGGGTGGTGTCTCCTTGGTGGGTGACGGTGGCGTGGAGGCCGGCTTGGTGGAGGTTGTGGCGGGCTTGGGTGAGGGTGGTGGTTAGGTCGGGTGTGGGGGGTGCGGGGTCTAGGGGGGTGTTGGTGTCTTGTCTCAGGAGGCGCAGCATGGTGCGCAGGTCGAGGACCGATTGGTGGCCGGTGGTGATGATGTCGTCTAGGGCGGTGTTGATCTGGTCGGTGTGGTGGGGGTTGTGGAGGTGGGCTTGTGCTTGTTGGGCGCGCAGGACGATTTGGGTGTTGGCGCGGGCGAGGGTGTCGTGGAGTTCGCGGGCGATGAGGGCGCGCTGCTCGCGCAGGGCTTGGGCGTGAGCGGCCTGGGCCCGGGACACGTTGGCGTCAGCAAGCCGCAGAGGAGCGGCGATCCCCAAACAGATGGCAAGCCACAACACCTGGCTGATGAACAGGTCATTCATCTCCGTTCCCGCCTGCCAGGCTAGGAGGTTTCCGGCCGCCATGGCCACCACAATCACAACGGCCTGCCGATAACCGCCCCGACGAACGAGGGCGTACACGGCGAACCATCCGGCCAGCACCAATCCGGGTCCCCTAGCGTCTACGAGCCCGTAAGCTGTACCCGCTGCCAGGATGGTGGTGGCGGTCCAGGGATTGCGGGGGATCAGCAGCAGCGCCCACGGCACCACCAAACCCACCGTATCGGTGAGAGTGAACCACTGGAACAGCACCGGCAACGCGGAGAAGGTCAGGCTGAAGGCCGTGAAGACGCTGAGTTCACGGTGGGCGCGCCACGCAGCACGAAGTCGACTCGGCGCGACGTTGAGTGCTGGGTGAGGCAGGGAGAACATGGGTGGCCTTTCAAGACTGCGCACAGACTAGCCCACATCATGAGCCTCCTACCAAGGTAGGAGAGGTTGTGGCGGGAAGCCGGAACAGCCGAGTCCCGCCGCTGTGTCATGGTCGAGCCATCGAAGGCTTGAACGTGAAAGGGGACTGTTGTGCAGCCGGTGGTTGTTCTCGGCGTGTGCCGTTCATATGCGGGACACCAGGTGCTGCGGGACGTGGATCTGGTGGTGGAGCGGGGGTCGTTCCATGGTGTGATCGGTCCCAATGGTGCTGGTAAGACGACGCTGGTTGAGATCATCCAGGGTGCGCGCCGTGCTCAGGCGGGCAGTGTGGAGCTGCTGGGTCGGGCACCGTTGCCGCGTGATCCGCGTCTGCTAGTGCGGGTGGGGATTCAGCCGCAGGCCACGGCCTTCTTTTCTCGTGCCACGGTGTGGGAGCACCTTTCCGCCATCGCCGCGATATTTGGCGCCTCACAAGCACGGGCTGAGCAACTCATTGAGGCCATGGATCTGGGACACGTGCGCAACTCGCGTGTGGAGCGGGCCTCTGGTAGTGAGCGGCAGAAATTGGCGGTGGCCTCGGCGATGGTGCATCGGCCGGAGGTGTTGTTCTTGGATGAGCCGACGGCGGCTCTGGATGCGACGGCTCGTCATGACCTGGTGGGCTTGCTGGCATCGGCGCGTGAGGAGGGCACGACGGTGGTGTATACGACTCACCATCTGGAGGAAGCCGAGCGCCTGTGCGATGTGGTCACCATTCTTGATGGTGGCCGGGTGGTGACGACGGCATCTCCGTCTGCTCTGGTTGCCGGTGCGGGTAGTGATGCCTCGGTGCTGCTGCCCGGGGCGGCGCCGTATTTGGATGTAGTGACCGGCCTGGATGTGGTGACAGCTGCGACCGTGAGTGCGGGCGGGTTGGTGATTCACGTGCGTGACGTGGGTGAGGTGTTTGCGGCCCTTGGCGCGGCGGATGTGCCGACCGCAGGCGCGCAGGTGCACAGCCCGACCCTCGAGGACGCGTTCATGGAGCTCACAGGGAAGAAATACGAGTCATGAGCCCCTTCAAAGCCCTAACAGTTTCCCTGGCGCGCACCAATCTGCGCGATCCGGCCACCATGCTCTTCTCATATGCATTCCCTCCGGCACTGCTGGTTGTCCTTGCCTTGACCATGGGTGACCAACCAGGGGTGGACGGCCATGACATCGTTGACTTCATCAGTCCCAACGTCATGGGCTTTGGAGTGGCATTTGTTGGCATGTTCGCCGGCGCCACAACTATTGGCGAGTGGCGGGAGAAGGGAGTCGGACGTGTCCTGCGCAGTGCGCCAATGCCCGTGAGCTCAATCCTCGCCTCGGCGCTGGCCGTCGCCGTCGTCTCCGCACTCGTGCAGGCGGTGCTCATCGTGCTCACTGGGTTTGTGCCGACGGTCGGTGTCACGCTGTCGCCATGGGCAATCCTAACCGTGGTGCCAGTGTTCCTGGGGACTTTACTCTTCTACTCCCTGGGCATGCTCTTCGGCCTGGTGCTGCCCACCGTCACCGCAGTCTCCCTGGCGGTGATGATTGTGGTCCTGCCTATGGGTTTCGCCTCCGGCGCGCTGCTGCCGTTGGAGATTCTGCCGGGATGGACGCAGACGCTCGCCAACTTCCTGCCGCTGACCTACCTGCTGGACGCGTTGCGCTGGCCGCTGACGGGCGTGGCCGAGCTGAGTGACGCGCTGATCGGGATCGGCGTCACTGGCGTCGTCGGGGCGGCGCTGTTTTGGGCCGCCACCAAGCTGATGCGCTGGACGTGAGATGCCGAAGCGAACCGACCTCGGCGTGTCCCGCGTTGACTGCTTCCCGGCAGCTACTTTCCGGCCCTGCGCAGGCGCAGGGAGTTGGTGACCACGATGACGCTGGAGGCGGCCATGGCGGCGCCCGCGATCATCGGGTTGAGCATTCCGGCTGCGGCCAGCGGAATCGCGGCCACGTTGTAGGCGAAGGCCCAGAACAGGTTCTGCTTGATGATCCGCAGCGTGTCCCGGCTGATGCGGATGGCCGTCACCACGGCATCCAGGTCAGCGCGCACCAGCGTGATGTCCGCGGCCTCAATGGCCACGTCCGTGCCCGACCCCATGGCAAAACCCAGCCCGCGCGTGCCCGCCTGAGCCAGGGCCGCGGCGTCGTTGACGCCATCGCCGACCATGCCCACCACGTGGCCCTCGCCTTGCAGACCGGCGATCACGTCGCGCTTGTCGCCCGGCAGCACCTCGGCGCGCACGTCTGCGGCGTCGATGCCGACCTCCCGGGCCACCCGGTCCGCGGTCCGCCGGTTGTCGCCGGTCAGCAGCACCGGGCGCACCCCCAGCTCGCGCAGTGCGGCAACCGCCTCCCGGGAGGAGGGACGCACCGTGTCCCGCACTGCCAGCACCGCCCGGGCGACGCCGTCCACGGCGAGTACCACGGCGGTCGCCCCGGACTCCTGCGCGGCGGCGACGGCGCCGGTTGCCTGTGCGGGAAGGTCCACCCCCTGCTCCGCCAGCCAGGCCGGTCGGCCCACCCGGACCTGGTAGGCGGCGCCGTCCAGCGTCACCGTGCCGGACACTCCCCGCCCCTCGTGGTTGGAGAAGTCCCGCACCGCCGACACCTGCTCGAGCCGTTCCTTGGCGGCCTCGGTGATTGCCCGGGCCACCGGGTGCTCGCTGGCCGCCTCCACACTCCCGGCCAGGGCGAGGGCCTGCAACCGCGTGCTTTCGGGGCCGGGGCGGTGAAGCCCCTCTCGGCTACCATCCGCGATCCTCGTACCTCGGATCGCTCCCGCCAGCCCCACCACGCCTTCGAGCGGCTCCCCCGCCCCGGCTGAGTCCGGTCCGACCCCCTCGGCGCCGGGTGCTGGGGATGCGGAGTCCTCCGCTGCTTCCACCCCGCCGTCACCCTCGGCGTCCCAGGTGACGATCCCGTCGGCGTCCAGGCGCATGCGGCCCTCGGTGACGGTGCCGGTCTTGTCCAGCACGATCGTGTCCAGGGTGCGGGTGGACTCCAGCACCTCGGGCCCCTTGATGACCACGCCGAGCTGGGCGGCGCGCCCGGAGCCGACCAGCAGCGCCGTCGGCGTCGCCAGCCCCAGTGCGCAGGGGCACGCGATCACCAGCACGGATACGGCCGCCATGAACGCGGGCTGCGCCGGGTGCCCCAGCGCCAGCCACACCGCCGCCGTGGCCAGCGCCAGCACGATCACCGCCGGCACGAACACCCCGGAGATGCGGTCGGCCAGCCGCTGCACCGGTGCCTTGCCGGCCTGCGCCTCGGTGACCATGGCGCCGATGCGCGCCAGCGTGGTCCCCGCGCCGACCGCCGTCGCCCGCACCAGCAGCACGCCGGAGGTGTTAATGCAGCCTCCGGTGACGGCGTCGCCGGGGCCAGTCTCCACCGGCACCGACTCACCGGTGAGCATGGAGGCGTCCACCGCGGAGCGGCCCTCGATCACCACGCCGTCGGTGGCGATCTTCTCGCCCGGACGCACCACGAACAGGTCGCCGGCGGCCAGGGCGTCGATCGCCACCGTCTCCTCGGTGCGGGCGGCCTCGGGGAGAGGGGCGCCGTCGTCGTCGAGCACGTCGACGGCGTCGGTGGAGCCGGAGGGGGCGGTCAGCGTGACCCGGGTGGCCGAGGTGGCTCCGAGCTGAAGCAGGGCGCGCAGGGCATCGCCGGAGCGGTAGCGGGCGCGCGCCTCCGCGTAGCGGCCCGCCAACAGGAAGGTGGTCACCCAGGCGGCGGACTCGAAGTACATGTGCACCTGATGCCCCTGGGCGCGCGGGAGCAGCTCCATGCTCATATGCGCCCCCAGCTGGCCGGCGCCGCCGAAGATCAACGCCCACAGGCTCCAGCCGGTCGCGGCGATCACGCCCAGGGACACGAGCGTGTCCATGGTGGAGGCTCCGTGGCGCAGCGCCCGGAGAGCGGAGCGGTGGAAGGGCCAGGCACCCCAGGTGGCCACCGGCAGAGCCAGCGCCGCCACCACCCACTGCCACCCGGTGAACTGCAGCGCGGGAATCATCGAAAGCGCCATCACGGGGATCGACAGCACCAGGCAGACGACCAGGCGGGTGCGCAGGTAGGCGGCCCTTTCGGCCTGGGACTGGCCGAGCACCGGAGCCGGTGAGCTTGCGTCTGCCCCGGCCGGCGCCGGTGCGGACTCGGAGCCGGCGGACGCGCCGGATGAGACTGCGGTGGAAGAGTGTGTTTCCGCGTCGGTCGCCGCTGCCGCATCGGGGGAGGGGGATGCCGGAGCCGACCCGGATCCGGCATCGGGTCGGGGCGCTGCGGAACCGGAATCGCCGTCGGTCGGCGCCAGGTCGGTGCGGCCGGTGACGGTGGCCGTGTAGCCGGCTCGCGCCACCGCATTGATCAGTTCCTCATTGCTCACCGGTGCGCTCAGCGTGACCCTGGCGGACTCGGTGGCGAGGTTGACGGAGGCCTTGACACCGTCGAGCTTGCCCAGCTTCTTCTCCACGCGCGCCACGCAGGAGGCGCAGGTCATCCCCCCGACCGCGAGGTCGACGGTGGCCACCGGCGTCGAGCTGGGGGCGGCGTCGGTGGTGGCGGTGTGAGTCGGCTCAGACATGTGTTGATCGGCCTCCAGTGTGAGCTCAGGCGGCGTCGCGCTCGATCGCGTCGAGGGTGTAGTCGCCGGCCTCGTCGATGGCCTCGGCCAGGGCGGCATCCGACAGGACCACATCGGAGACGACCGTGGCCACGGACTGCCCGCCCTTATTGAGGATGACGGAGACATTCTTGACGCCGTCGAGGGCCTCCAGCTCCTCGGTGACGTGGGCGACGCAGTGGTCGCAGGTCATCCCGGAGATCCTCAGGGTGGTGGTGCGGTCGACGCCGTCGGCGGTGAACTCGGACATGATGGGCTCCTTGATCTCGGTGTGTGGGTTTGGGTCTGGTTTGCGAGCGGCGAATGCCGGTGCCGGCGGGCGCCGCCCGCCGTGCGGTCAGGACTTGACCAGGCGGGCGATCGCGTCGGAGGCCTCGCGGATCTTGGCGCGGCCCTCCTCGTCGGAGGACTGTGCCGCGTGCAGCACGCAGTGGTTCATGTGGTCCTCGAGCAGGCCGAGGCTGACGGCCTGGAGTGCCTTGGTGACGGCGGAAACCTGAGTGAGTACGTCGATGCAGTAGGCGTCCTCCTGGACCATGCGCGAGATGCCGCGCACCTGCCCCTCAATGCGACTGAGTCGCTTGAGGTAGTCCTCCTTGGTTCCCGTGTATCCGGCCATCGCTCCTCCTGCCCGTACATGGTGCACGTGGTGTCGGCCGATCTATGACGACCGACAACCGTCACAATACCCCTAGGGGGTAGGGGTTGCAATGCCGCAGGGCAGGAGCGGCAGGGCAGGGGACTCGGTGCGGCGGGCGGCGCGGGCTCGCCACCAACGCTTACTGCGTCCCCCTTCCTTCCCCCTTCGCGTCCTGGTGCACGGGAGTCTGCCGCACGCCGGAGGGAAAAGGCTCGGAACGGGGTGCAAAGCATCGGGGAAGGCGGCGGATTCGGCGGCTGGTACCCGATGTCTGAAATCCGGCTACTTGCGGCGACATTCAGTAGGGGAGGCGGCGAGACCCGGGGTTGTCTCTTGCGTGGTGTCACAAAATGCACCACTTTCATCCGCCTCGCAGCAGCGTCATCACTGCGATCCGCGTCATCACGCGATTTTCGCCGATGGGCTCGCGGGTGTGGTGGCGAAAGTGGTGCATTCAGTGACAGCGATGCGGGTGGTTCCCCGTATCGAGGCTCACGTCAGGAGGGGAATGCGGGCGGGAAGGGCAGCTGGGCCTCGCTGCGCCAACTGTGGGATGCTGGTCACATGAGCGAGCAGCGTGCACCCGCGGAAATGAGCGCCGCCGACACGTCCGACACGTCCTGGGCCCCGATCGGCTGGGAGCCGGCTGACATCGGCTTCGATGACGCTCCCTTCGGCAGCGTCCTGGGCGACCCCCTCATGGGCTCACCCATATTCGATGTTTCAGTGCTCGACGCCACGCCCTCCGCCGGCGCCGACGATGCCAGACCGCGCCCCGCCCAGGTGCCCCCCGCCTCGCATCCTGCTGCGGTCGCCCCACCCGGCAGCAGCGCACAGCAGCGGCCCGCACCGCAGCATCCCGGATACCCCCAGCCCGCTACCCGGCCGCCGGTGCAGCCCTCCTCGCGGAGTACTCCGGGCTACGGGCTGCGGCCAGCGGCGGCCGCAGGCGTACCGACTCCAGGCGGGGGACCGGTGCCGACCCCCGGAGCGCCATCACGATCCGCGGCCGGATACGGCGCAGCGCCGCGGATGCGGTCGGCCGCTGTGGTGGCCGGCGGTGCCCCCACCAGCCGGAGCGCCGGAATGGCCTCCACGCCCGTGCCCCGCCCTCCCGCCCCGGACCCCTACGCGTCCGGGCAGGCGCAGCCACTACGGCCAGCCGCGCAATCCGCCTCCGCCCACGGCCTGCCGCAGCCGCGTGTACCGGGGCAGGGCCCGTACGTGCAGGCTCCATCGCGGGGTACCCCACCGACTTCCCGCCGGGAAGGCCAGACCGATGACACTGAGGGCAGCGGCGGTTTCGTGCCCGCCGGGATCTGGTGGGCGATCGCCTTCCTGCTTCTGATCATCTTCTCCAACATGTGAGGCGTCGCGGGAGCGCGTCTCCCGGAGCGACGCGGGGGAGGCCGCGATCAGGCGTCCAGGTGCCGGACCAGGTGGGCGGCCAGGCCCGTGTAGGTGGCGGGCGTCAGCGCCAGCAGCCGCGCCTCGACCTCGGCGGGCATGCCCAGGCCCGCGATGAAGTCCCGCATGGATGCGGCAGTGACCCGCTTGCCGCGCGTGAGCTCCTTGAGCCGCTCGTAGGGGTCGGCCATGCCGGTGGCCCCGGCCACCGACGCCGCGCGCATGGCCTGCTGCACCGGCTCGCCCAGGACCTCCCAGGTGGCGTCGAGGTCCTCCGCCAGGCGGGCGTGGTCGACGTCCAGCCCGGCCAGGCCGCGGCGAATGTTGTCGATCGCCAGCAGCGAGTGGCCGAAGGCCACGCCTACGTTGCGCTGGGTGGTGGAGTCTGTCAGGTCGCGCTGCAGCCGGGAGGTGACTAGGGTGGCGGCGAGCGTGTCCAGCAGGGAGCAGGAGATCTCCAGGTTCGCCTCCCCGTTCTCGAAGCGGATCGGGTTGACCTTGTGCGGCATCGTGGAGGAGCCGGTGGAGCCCTGCGCGCTCAGGCGCTGGTGGAAGTAGCCCAGCGAGATGTAGGCCCAGGCGTCGGTGGCGAGGTTGTGGGCGATCCGGTTGAAGCGGGCTACGTCGGCGTACAGCTCCGCCTGCCAGTCGTGGGACTCGATCTGGGTGGTGAGCGGGTTCCAGGTCAGGCCCAGGGACTCGACGAAGGCGCGTGCGACCTCCTCCCAGTCGGCGCCGGGCACCGCGACCACATGCGCGCCGAAGGTGCCGGTGGCCCCGTTGATCTTGCCCAGGTACTCGGCTCCCTCCACCCGCTTGACCTGCCGGCGCAGCCGGTGGGCCAGCACCGCCAGCTCCTTGCCGAGGGTGGTAGGTGTGGCCGGCTGGCCGTGGGTGCGGGCGAGCATGGCCGCGTCGGCGTGCTCGCGGGCCATGGCGGCCAGGTCGTCCACGAGCCCGCGGGCCGCGGGCAGCCACACCTGTGCGACGGCATCGCGGATGGTCAGCGCGTAGGCGAGGTTGTTGATGTCCTCGCTGGTGCAGAAGATGTGGACGATCTCGTGCACCTCGGGCAGCACCGTGGTGCCCAGGGCCTCGGGGGCGGCGTCCAGGCGCCGCTTGAGCAGGTACTCCACGGCCTTGACGTCGTGGCGGGTGACCGCCTCGATCTCGGCCAGCTCGGCGATGTCCGCCGCGCCGAAGGCGTCCACGACGCCGCGCAGGTAGGTCTTCTCGGCGTCGGACAGCACGGGGGCGCCGGGCAGTGCCCGGAGGTCGGTGAGGTGGATGAGCCACTCCACCTCCACGCGCAGGCGCGCCCGGTTCAGGGCGGCCTCGGACAGGTAGTTGACCAGTGGTGCGGTGACGGCGCGGTAGCGGCCGTCGAGCGGGCCGAGGGCAATGGCGGGGGAGACGGTGGCGAGGTCGACCATGACGCCGATTCTGCCAGGCGTGGCCAGCGGCGGAGACAGGTGTCTCAACCGGGTCGAGTCAAGCGCGAAAGTAGGATGCCTCTGCGGACCCCCTGAGCGTTCGGGGTGGTTTTGTCCGAGATCGGCAGTAACGCTGAATCCGACGTTCCGGAGTCACCTCATAACCGCATGATTTCAACGATCTTTGAGGCGCCTCATGGCGCTGTTAGCTCGTTCGTGCCGATCTGCGACATTCCGGGCCCCGCCTCGAGCCGGGGAAGAGCAGAGAAGAGCTCTGTAAGGTTCCCCTTGTCGACGACCATGTACAGGAGTGTACAAGAGGCGGGTGAGCTGCTCGCTGCCGGTTCCTACGCCGGACAGCGTTCGCCCGAGCCGGTTGTAGCCGCCAACGGGCTGGCCGGCCGCGGCGGCCTAGCATTGGGGTCATGTCCGAACAAGTACGGCGGCTGAACGCGGGCGACCTGGCAAGTAGCGAGATGCACGTATTGATGCGTGCGGCCGCCGGACTCCCCGGGACCGAGATCCGCCGGATTCTCGCGGAGACCGCCGACGACGCCGTCGAGCGCCTATGGTCCGGGCGGCCCAACGACTGCCTGCCCCTGGCCGCCGCGTGGCGCGGGTGCGAGCGGCCGGACGGCGGGGAGGATGGCGGCATGAGCGAGCCTGCACGCGGGTCCTCGTACGAGCCGAGTCCCGCGGACGTGCCCCAGTGGATCAACGACCTGGTGCCGATCGCCGCCCGGGCACGCGCCTTGCTGCGAGCGGGCGCGCCCGCGCTGCTCGTTGCCGTGGCCGTCGTCCTGGCGATTCCGCAGCTGGTGACGCATCCCTTGCCGTGGGTGGCCGCGGCGTGCGTGGCGCTGGGCGGATACCTTGCGCTGCGGCACGGCGGACTTGCAGTGCCGACGGCGGGCGTATCGGCCATTGGCGGTAATGCCGCCGGGCCGCGGGCAGTATCCGGGGCGCCGGCCGCGGTCGGCGCTGGGCCACAGTCCTCGGCCGGGGGTTCGGCCGCGACCGCCTCCGGGGAGCTGCGCCCCGGCGGCCGCACGGGCGCACTGCTGGCGGTGCTCGACCTGGTGCTGTCAGCCGTAGGCCTCGCCCTGTGGGCCGGCCTGGCACTGGCCGGAACCGACCGGGCGCTGCTGCTAGCGGCTACCGCTGCTGCCGGAGGGCTTGTGGCGGGCGTCGGCCTGGTTACCGTCATGGAGCTGGTCGGGCGGCGCCGTACCGGCGTGGTCGCTGCGCTCGCGGCCGTCACACTGAGCGTTGCCGTCGCAGTTGCCTGCGGCCTCACCCCGGCCGCGCCCTCCTGGTGGTTGGTGCTGGGGCTGGCGGTGGGTGCCGACGCGGTCGGCGCAATCGCCCTGCGCGTGGCGGTCCGCAACGACCGCCGCTCTGCGCAATTGGTTGACGCCGCCTGAAGCAAGCGCCCGCACCTTTGCGTCCCGCCCCTGGAGCGTCCGACGGCCTAGTGCTGCCTCCCGCCCGGGCGGCCAGCAAAACCCACAGGTAGTGTTCGTACGCCCGTGCGTCTGCCGCGTTCACAGCCACCCTGCGGGCACCGCCTCGGTCACTCTACCGTCGAGGCCATGTCCTCCTTCCTTCTTTCAATCGCAGCGGACAAGGCAGAGGTTGGCACCGCCTTGGTTCCCGCCACCGTTCCGACCGACTGGACCGGCTCCGCCGCCTCGGCCTGCCAGACCACCCTCGATGAAGTAGTCACCCTCGTAGGCGGGCTCGATGCCCTCATGACCGACGCCCAGAACGCCATGACCCTACTGGAAGCCGCCGAGAGCGAGGAGGGTTAATCATGACCGTAAACACCACCAGTGGTGTGTCCGCCGCGGACCAGTACGCGCTGAAGTCGTTGAATCTGCGCACCCCACTGGCGAGCTACGCAGACCCCAGCAGTGTTCCGGTCGGTTCCGGCCCCCTCGGGCAGGGCACCGGCGCCGGATCGGTTCCCTTCGGTGCCACCGCGTCGGGCGGGGACCAGGACGATATGGTGTGCCGCAGCGGCGACCCGGTCCTCGGCGGGGGAACCTCCCCCGGTTCGGGCCCTTACACCACGGACGCCGCCCTGCCCTACCCCCTGACCTGGTCCGGCATGCCCGCTGGCACCGGCGTCGTCGTCAGCGGCGGAACCTACGGGGTGAACACCAACGATCTCACCAGTTTCGCCACCACTCTCTGCACCGCGGCCGACTGGCTGGAGGATGCCCGTGACCTGGCACTGGCGTGCCTGACGGACCTGCGCTGTGACGGCTTCGGGGTCATGATGTACAGCCAGCCGAACATCGGCGCGAACGGCTCCTGGAACTTCGGCTTCAATTCGGCGCATGAGGCCATCACCTCGGGTGGTGCGCAGTGCTACTCCCCGGTGTCCGACTCGTGCGCCACAGAGCGCGCCAATGCCATCGCCGCCCTGCAGTCACTCACCAGCGGTGCCGGCTCCCTCGACGACGCCGCCGACAGCCTGCGTACGCTCGCCACTGCGGTCACCCTCAGCGCCGCCACCTACACGGACACCGAGTCGGGCATGAAGGGTCGGTGGCTCCTGATGCTGCAGACCGCCCGCCTGGGGATCAAGTTTGGAGGCGGGTCTCATGCAGTCATTGCGGCGGGAATCGTAGGCGCACTGGCGGTGCTGAGTGCGGACGGCGCCGCCCTGCCCGACGGCATGGATGATGCGCTCCAGGGCCTTGAAATGCTGCTGGGCGACCCAATGCTCGATGACTGGGTCAACACCGACCTCATGATCCTCCTGGCTCTGGCGATATGGGCGAAGCAGGCCAAGACCGGCCTCGAGGCCGCGTCCATCGAGACCTACATCGGTCAGGTAGCCGAGGAACTGGACCCCGCGATCTCTGCCATGCTGCCTGACCAGGTGCCCGTCGGCAGCCGCATGGTGGACACCGCTTCCCTGACACCCATGCAGCGCGTGGTCTACTACCTGGCCGTGCGTGCCGAGCAGTCGGGGGCGTACCGCTACGGGGAGCCCACTGGCGTGACCGTGACCCCGCACGGCGGACAGTCCGTCACGGTCCCTCCCGGCGTGCGCGACCCCTTCGGGCTCGGGACTGCCGTTCCCGCGGTAGCCGCAGCGCTGCCGCAGTCGGGCACCGGCCCGCAACCGGGGACGGTCGCTGAGGTCATCCGCTACTCCGACGACATGAAGGGCCGCGACGAGGACACCTCCTCCGGCGTGGTCTCCATCCTGCGCACCGACCACGCCGACGGAACCACCTCCTGGCTCGTCGTGGTGCCCGGCACCACCGACTGGGGCAGCGGCAACACCAACCCGCAGGACCTGCTGACCAACCTGCAGGCGGTATCCGGGCGGCCGACCGACATGGAGACCGCAGTGGTCACCGCCATGCGTGAGGCCGGTATAGCCCCTGGCGACAAGGTCGGCCTGTACGGGCACTCCCAGGGCGCGATAACCGCCTCCAACATCGCCGCCGACTCGGCAGTCGCCGAACAGTTCAACATCACCAACCTGCTCACCGCCGGGGGCCCGACCGCGGGCGCGAACCTGCCCGAAAGCGTCAACGCCCTCCACCTAGAGAACACCGGCGACGCCGTGCCCGCGCTCGATGCGGCGCCCACCCCGCGCACCCCCACCCGCACCGTGGTAACCATCGACACCCACGCGGCCGGCGTGGACGGGTACCCTCACGCGCCGCAGATCTATGCCGACGCCGTCGACGGCATGCACGGAAACCCGCAGATAGACCAGTGGACCGAGGAGCTCGGAGGCATCACCGGAGCCGGGGAGGACGGGGCGAAGACCACCGAGATCATCTTCGACATCACGCGCGACAGCCCTGAGACCACCTGGGAGCAGGTGGCGCAGGGCGCCGGCAAGCAGGGGTGAGGTGCGGCGCGGCGAGGAGCAGGGCCCGGGCAGCGGTCGCCTCAGTGCTCACTTCAGTGCTTGCCTCAGTGGCCGTTTCGGTGGTCGCTCGGCCCCAGAACGCCGACGATTATCGCCGAGGTGACCGACACGATCAGAGAGCCCACGATCGCGGTGCCGAACGTGGCCACGTGCAGTCCCAGCGTCAGTTCCGCACCGGTGCTCACGCCGGCCAGTACGTCCGTTATCCGGCTGGTCAGCATGAGCATCGCCCCATTGACCACCAGTGCGAACAGCCCGAAGGTCATCACGTACAGGGGAAAGGCCAGCACGCGGGCCACGGGCTTTATCAGCGAGTTCACCAGCGCCAGTACCAGGCCCACCACCAGCAGGTTGACCACGGTCAGAGTCAGGCTCGGTGTGCCCGGCACGGCCATGCCTGGCAATAGCGCAACCGCCAGCCACAGGCCGCCCGCGTTTCCGAGCGTGCGAACAATCAAGTCCATGCGTCCATACTCCCAGACCCGGGTCCCGGCGGGAACGGGATGCGGGTCACTCAGGCCTGCGCTGCGTGCCAGGATGAGGGCATGACCCCCGTGCATCTCCGCTCCGCCGTCCAGACTCTGCCCGCATATGTTCCCGGCGCCCGTTCCACCGGGAAGGACGTAGCCAAGCTCTCCAGCAACGAGCTGCCCTACCCGCCGCATGCCAGTGTGCTGACCGCCCTGACGGCAGCCGCGGGTGGTGCCAACCGCTACCCGCAGATGGCGGGGGACGCGTTGGTGGAGGCGATTGCCAGGCGGCACGCGGTGGCGCCCGAGCAGGTGGTGGTGGGCAACGGGTCGGTCGCCCTCATCCAGCACGTCCTGGACACCGTCTGCGACGAGGGTGACGACGTGGTCCTGCCGTGGCGCTCCTTCGAGGCCTACCCCATCTGCATCGCAGTCGCCGGCGCGCGGGCCGTCAAGGTTCCGCTCACGGCCGACGGCCGACACGACGTACCCGGCATGATCGCCGCCATTACTCCCCGCACGCGCGCCCTGCTCGCCTGCACTCCCAATAACCCCACCGGTCCGGCGCTGGCCGCGGATGAACTCGCCGCGCTGGTGGAGGGCGTGCCTGAGCAAGTGCTAGTGATCGTGGATGAGGCCTACCTCGACTTCGTCACCGACTCCGCGGTTGGGGATGCGCTCACGCTGCTGGAGGAGCACCCGAACCTGCTGGTCAGCCGTACCTTCTCCAAGGCGCACGCTCTGGCCGGCCTGCGTGTGGGCTACCTCGTGGGCGAGGCCGGCATCATCTCCGCTATCCGGTCGGTAGCGACGCCCTTCGGCGTGAACCTGCCGGCGCAGGTAGCCGCGGTCGCCGCCCTGGAGCCAGAGGTGTTGGGCGAGACCGCCCGCCGCGCCGCAGCCGTTGCGGCCGAACGGGATCGGGTGCTGGCCGCGCTGCGCGAGCAGGGGTGGGACGTGCCCGATTCGCAGGGGAACTTCTTCTGGCTGGCTGTCGGGGAGGAGACGAGCGCGCTCGCGGAGCACTTCGGGGCTGCCGGGATCCTGGTGCGCCCCTTCGTCGGCGAAGGTGTGCGCGTATCCATCGGAACCCCTGCTGAGAACGACCGCGTGCTGGCCGCCACTGCCGCCTGGCGTGCGCGCTGAGGAGGGTGGGTTGTTCAGGTCTCGAACGTGCATGTAGGCGACCCGCCGGACCGATGGGGCAGCTCCGGCCGTCCGTGGGGATGGCGGTGTTATGGGTCCTAACGGCCCGTATAGTGCAGGCCGCTCCGGCCATTTGTGGGGATGGCTGGAGTCGGGCAGCACCACCACGTCCTGTTCCAGGTTGCCCCTGCCGTCTGCGGGGATGGCGCCCTTCAGTGAATGGCGATAGTCAGCAGGAACAACAGGCAGAAAACGATCTCGGTGATGCCCATGACCCGGGGACGCAGCGGGGCTCGGCGGGCACGCACCAGATGCCACTGCGATAGCGGCACGACCAGGGAGCGCACAGCGAGCACCAGCCACAGTGCGGCATGCGCCCACGGCAGCCAGCCGCCACTGGCGAGCCACACCGTGCCGGCGGCGACGAGTGCGTGCCATGCGACCGTGCCCGCCAGTAGCGGCCGGTTGAAGCGCTCGCGGATCATCGACTTGATGTAAGGCACCGTCCCGCAGAAGTAGGCCGCTGTCAGTGCGGTCACCAGCCACATCCATGCCCATCCCGTCAGCTCGCCGTTGGGGGAGGCTCCGGGCAGGCTGGTGGCGTCGGGTCCCGTGCCTAGGAATCCTCCGCGTCCGCCGACTCCGAGCGAGTAGGTGACTGCCGCGATTAGGGAGGCGGCGATCGTGGTAGCCAGTCCCGAGAGGAGTGAACGCTCTCGGCCGCGCCAGGACTCCCGTAGGGCGACTGCGCACAACGGCGCCAACGGCACCGCCCACTGCAACAGGTATGGGGCCACGGATAACGTCACAATGCCAAGCAGAGCGGTCCAGCTGGTGTAAACCGCCAGCGGAGGCAGCGCCAGTGCGCGCCGACGCGGGGAGCGGGCGCGGGCCCACTGTGACCAGGCCCAGTAGGTCAGGTAGGCGCCCAGCCAGGCGGGGATGAACAACAGGTTCACCCAGCTGAACCCGCCCACGACCCAGCCCATGATCGGAGGCAGCAGCAGCATGTAGTGCGCGCCGTGCTGGTTCGGCATCCAGGTACGGCGGCCGGTTTGTGCGCTCGTGCGTGCCGAGGCTGGAGAGCCCGTCCTGGGCGCGCCGGGCCGTGGGGATGCGGCGCCGCTGCGCCCGGCCCGGGTGGACGCTGGGCGCACCGGCTCTCCCGTCGCCAGCAGGAGGTCGTCCTCGGGGCCGGGGCGCGACTGCTGATGCGGAATAGGGCCGCGCGGCCCGCGCCCGCCCGCCGGTGCCGAGCCGACTGCGGCGGAGTCCGTGTCCGCGCCTGGCAGCCCGGAGACGTACTCGATGTGGCGGTCGGAGGGGCCTGAGGGGCGCTGCTGAGTCACGCAGGCAAGCCTAATTGGCCCGGATCTGTCATGGAATGCACCACTTTCGGGTGTGGTGCGTCCTTGGGGTCACGGCGATCGGCGTGATTCTGCGCCTGGGTTCCAGGCTTGTGGGCCGGGGACAGCGTACGCAACGTGAATGTGGTGCATCCAGTGACACCGGGGCCGGTATCTGCGGATGGGGCGGGTTGGCAGGAGCGTCTGACGGGCGGGCGGCTGCTCCGAAGACGGGCCAGGCGGTGCAGGTTTTCCACAGACCACGTCTGTCTGTTGAGTATTGACGATTATGTTTGACAGTATTTGATTGTGGATCGTGTTGATAGAGAATCTCGTCTCGTGGCTGACCTCAGTCGCTGCGGTGCCGCGCGGCGCGCAAGTGTGTGCCGTGACCGCTCCGACTGGCGCGCCCTCGCGAGGCTGGTTGAGGGAGGCAAGGTCGTTTCCTATCCCCAGGGGGTAGTCGCGTTGCCGTCGACCGATCGGGCGACGGTCGTGACCAGGCGCGTCGGTGGCTTGCTGACTTGCGGGCACGCGCTTGCGCACTACGGAATTCCCCTGCGCCGAGAGCCAACTGTTGTTCACGTCGCTGTTCGGCGTGGGCGCAGCCATACCCCGTCGGGAGTGGGGCGGGTTGTTGTTCACCGGATTGAGGGGCTGGCGCCGCAGGACCCGCTGGAGCCGCCGGTCGCCGATCCGGAGTCCGTCATGCTGACGGTGATGCGCTGCGCTGACGAGCTCGATGCGCTGATCGCACTGGATGCCGCTCTGCGAATCGGGCTGGTTGACAAGACCATGCTTTTGACCAGGTTGATGGGCCCGCGTAATGGTCGCCTGAGATCCCTGCTGGGGCGGGCTGATCCTCGGGCTCGTTCCCTCTTGGAGACGATTGCTCGGTACGACCTGCAGGAGGCCGGGCAGGAACCAGAAGTAGCCGCCGATCTCGGCTTCGAGGTGGATCTACTCATGGGGCGCCTGGTCATTGAAACAGACGGATACGCCTACCACGGCGACCGGGACTCCTGGGAGAACGATCGTCGACGCGACCAGTCGTTGCTGCGGCGGGGTTATGTGCCGCTCAGGCTGACCAGCGCCCAGGTGCTCTCGCGGCAGACC
>NZ_PIZC01000015.1:0-48264 GCF_019325145.1 Actinomyces sp. 594 | reverse complement strand
TCCGGCGATGGGACGTCCCATCGCCGGACCCCGGCTGTGTTGTGGCGTGGTGCTGTGCCTACCGCGCGGCGGTCAGCCGCCGAGGGCGGCGGAGACCACCTGCTTGGCCTCCTCCTGGACCTGCGCCAGGTGGTCGGCGCCCTTGAAGGATTCGGCGTAGATCTTGTACACGTCCTCGGTGCCCGAGGGGCGCGCGGCGAACCAGGCGTTGGCGGTAGTGACCTTGAGCCCGCCGATGGGGGCGTCGTTGCCGGGGGCGCGCACCAGGCGGTCGGTGATCGGCTCCCCGGCCAGCTCGGTGGCGGTGACGTCCTGCGGCGACAGCGCGGCCAGCTTGGCCTTCTCCTCCTTGGTGGCGGCGGCGTCGATGCGGGCGTAGGCGGAGGCGCCGAAGCGCTCCACCTGCTCCTCGTGCAGCTGGGAGGGGGTCTTGCCGGTGACGGCGATGATCTCACTGGCCAGCAGGGCCAGGATGATGCCGTCCTTGTCCGTGCTCCACACGGTGCCGTCCTTGCGCAGGAAGGAGGCGCCGGCGCTCTCCTCGCCGCCGAAGCCGACGGAGCCGTCCAGCAGGCCGGGCACGAAGTGCTTGAAGCCGACCGGCACCTCCACCAGCTTGCGGCCCATGGCGGCCACGACTCGGTCGATGAGGCTGGAGGACACCAGTGTCTTGCCGACGGCGGCGTCCGCGGGCCAGCCGGGCCGGTGCGTGAACAGGTACTCGATGGCCACGGCCAGGTAGTGGTTGGGGTTCATCAGCCCGTCGGGGGTGACGATGCCGTGGCGGTCGGAGTCGGCGTCGTTACCGGTGGCGACGTCGTAGGGGGTGTTGCCGTCGGCGTCGGGGGTCATGGCGTTGCGCAGTGAAGCCATGGCGTTGGGGGAGGAGCAGTCCATGCGGATCTTGCCGTCCCAGTCCAGGGTCATGAAGGACCAGGCAGGGTCGACCTTCGGGTTGACCACGGTCAGGTCCAGCCCGTAGCGCTCGCCGATGGCGCCCCAGTAGTCCACCGAGGCGCCGCCCAGGGGGTCGGCCCCGATGCGCACGCCGGCGTCGCGGATGGCATCCATATCGATGACGTTCTCGAGGTCGGCCACGTAGGTCTCGAGGTAGTCGTGCTTGACGACGTAGTTGCCGTCCAGGGCCTCGGCGATCGGCACGCGCGGCACATCGCGCCAGCCGTCGGCCAGGAGCTCATTGGCGCGCGCGGCGATCCAGCTGGTGGCGTCGGAGTCGGCGGGGCCGCCGTGGGGCGGGTTGTACTTGAAGCCGCCGTCGCGGGGCGGGTTGTGCGAGGGGGTGACGACGATGCCGTCGGCCAGGCCGGGGCCGGTGGTGCGCACGCCGGACTCGGTGCCGGCGCCGTTTGCCAGCAGGATCGAGTGCGAGACGGCGGGGGTGGGCGTGTAGGAGCCGCGGGCGTCGATCGCGGTGGTGACGCCGGCGCCCGAGAGCACCTCGATGGCGGTGCGCCAGGCCGGCTCGGACAGGGCGTGGGTGTCGCGGCCGATGTAGAGCACGCCGTCGGTTCCCTGGGAACGCCGGTACTCGACGATTGCCGCCGTGGTGGCGACGATGTGAGCCTCGTTGAAAGCGGTGTCCAGGGAGGAGCCGCGGTGGCCGGAGGTGCCGAAGACGACCTTCTGGGCCGGGATCGCGGGGTCGGGGACAAGTTCGTAGTAGGCGTTGACGACCTCATCGACGTCAATGAGGTCCTCTGGTTGGGCGGGAAGTCCTGCGCGTTCGTGCATGGGTGCAGTGTGTCACGGACCACGGGGCATGTCCCGGGAATCCCGGAAGTCGGACGTATTGGTCTTGCTGGAGCGGGCAGGGCGGCGGTCCGTGGGGCGGCGCGGGCCTGCCCGGGCAGACCGGCCTCGGCGCGTCATTGGTGCCGGTTTCGGTGTGTCATTAGTGCCGGTCTCGGCGTGTTACTGGCGCCGGTCTCGCGGGATGGCGGGCTGTGGCGCGCGGCTAGGATGCCGACATGTCGACCGCTGTACAGACCGCCATTGCCACTACCAGCGCCCCGGCCGCCGTCGGACCCTACTCCCAGGCCGTGTCCACCGGCGCGGGCAGCGGCGCCACCGTCTACATCTCCGGGCAGGTGCCGCTCGACCCGGCCACCGGCAAGCTGGTCGACGGCGGCATCGTGGCCCAGGCCGAGCGGGTGCTGGCCAACATCGGCGCGATCCTTCAGGCCGCCGGCCTGGGGTACGAGCACGTCGTCAAGACCACGGTGCTGCTGGCGGACATCGCCGACTTCGCCGCCGTCAACGAGGTCTACGCGCGCTTCTTCACCGGCGCGGTGCTGCCCGCCCGGGCGGCCTTCCAGGCGGCGGCGCTGCCGCTGGGCGCGGGCGTGGAGATCGAGGCCGTCGCGGTGCGCCCCTGAGGGGCGCCGCCGACGCCGCCGCGGCGCCCGCTACTGACAAGCTACTGACAACTACTGTTGATTTCTTTACAGTAGGTCTGTGAAGATGGCTGCGAGAGAGCCGACAGGCAAGATCGACATCGATGCGCTGGCGGTGGCAGAACCGCGGCAGCGCGGGATGCTGCTCGCTGGTGCGCCGGAGACCCAATGGTTTGAACGCAAGTCGGTGCGCGTCGACGCCAAGCGGCTCGCTGCCGCGCTGATCGGCATGGCCAATGCCGAAGGCGGTATGGTGGCTGTGGGGGTCAGCGAGGGGCGGATTGAAGGTATTGACGGCGAGACCCGCAAGGTCAACCGACTGCGCCGGGTCCCGGTTGATCTCATCGATCCGCCACTCGTGCTCAGGGCGGAGGAGATGCCGGTCGAACGCTCCGACCACACGCAGGACCATGTCCTGGTGTTTCTGGTGGAGCCGAGTCGTCACGCCCATCAACGCACCGACGAGGAGGCCTTCATTCGGGCGGGTGACTCGACCATCACGCTGAGTCGGACAGCCTGGCAGGAACTCGTCTACGACCGTGAGGCCGATGCCTATGAGGCGCAGCCGGCTCCAGTCGGCCTCGAAGGTGTGGACTCGGCTCGTGTAGACGCACTTCGGAAGGTCATTGGCGCGGAAGGGGATGACCTGCACGTACTGCGCGCACGCTCTCTAGTAACTCCCGATGATCGATTGACGGTTGCCGGACTGCTCCTGGTGGGGGTGCACCCGCAGCGTTTCCTCCCGCAGGCACTCGTGCGCGTGCTGCGATACCAGGCCGATGAGACCGGTGTGGGATCACGCCAGACGATGGTTGCCGATGGTGATCGCCGCCTGGAGGGCACGATCCCGGAGATGATTGAAGCCGCCTTCTCCTTGGTCGAGGAGTGGGCTCCACGCCGTCGTGCACTCGGCGTAGATGGCAAATTCGGTCCGGTGGATGTCATTCCTCGCGAGGCGTGGATGGAGGCGATCGTCAACGCAGTCATCCACCGCTCGTACTCGATGGCTGGTGACCACATCCGGGTCTCGATCTTCCCACATCGTATTGAGGTCTCCTCGCCGGGCCGTTTCCCCGGACTGGTCGACCCGTCCCGACCGCTTGAGATCGCCAGATATGCGCGTAACCCGCGTATCGCGCGCGTCTGCTCGGACCTGGGATTCGCTCAGGAACTGGGTGAGGGGATTCGTCGCATGGTGGGGCAGATGCGCCAGGCAGGTCTCGGCGATCCGGTGTACCGGCAGACGTCGACGAGCGTAATAGTGAGTCTGGATGCCGCCTCGCGAATATCGACGACGGTTGCCGACCGGCTTGGCCGGCCCGCGCTCGATGCCATGGCGTTGCTGCGCAGCACCGGGCCGCTCGGTACTGCGGACATCGCTGACGCGATGGGTGTCACCCGCCAAACGGCGTTGAAGCGCCTCAAGGCTCTGGAGGCCGAGGGATTGGTGATGCGCACCGGTAGGTCGCCGCGAGACCCGCGATCTACGTGGGTCATCCCCGGGGCCTGACCAGCAGGTACGTACGGCCGAAGATGTGGATTCCGCAGGTACCCGCTACTGACAAGCTACTGACAACTACTGTTAATTTTTTAACAGTAGTTGTCAGTAGTTGGCAGTCCTGGTCGGTGGACGCCGGCCCTTAGGCCCAGTCCTCGACGTCGGTGGTCACGTCCCGGCCGGACGCGGCGGCCTCATCGATGGCGCATGACAGCAGGTGGTCCTGACAGGCCTGCGCCAGCGGGTAGGGTGCCGGTCCCTCCTCGCGCACCCAGCGGCCGGCGTCGGCCAGGATCGTGGCGACGGCGAGGTCGTCCTCGCTCATGCGCGTACCCACCCACGGGTTGCGGTAAAGGACCCGCCCGTCCAGGCTGGCGTGGATCAGGTCGTTGCCCTCGAGGTTCAGGTCGCGGCCCGTGCGCCGGTACTCGATCCGGCTGGTCACCGCCCCGGCGTCGGGCACCCAGCGGGTGACGGCGTCGTCGACGATCTCCCCCAGGGTGCCGCGCACCAGCACGCGGCGGGACAGCAGTGGGTTGTGCCACTGATTAGAGGTGAACTCGTAGACGCCGGTGCGGCCGGAGTCGAAGGCGAGGGTGGCGAGCACCGTCTGGCCGGACTCAACCGTGGGCACGGCGCTCCAGCCGTCGCGGCCGAGCGGCTGGAGGAGCGGTGCCGGGAAGCTGCGGGCGGTGACGGTGACGGGACCGTCCAGCGGGGCGTCGTCGTCGGCGAGGAAGTGCCGCAGCAGGGAGACGGCGTGGTAGCCGTGCGTGGAGGAGACCTGCGCCCAGGCGGGCGTGCCGATGGCGCCGGCGCGGATGGCCGCGAGGCGGGCGGCGTGACCGGGCATGCGCGTGTACTGCTCGGCGACTTGTACCAGCCCGGAGGCGCCGACGTCGTGCCACAGGGCGCGCAGCGAGTCGGGGTCGGGCGCGGGCGGGGTCTCCGCCAGGACGGGGGCGCGGCGGTCCACTAGTTCGCGGATGAGGTCCGGCATGGCGGCCCAGCTCACCGACGGCACGACCAGCTCGGGGGAGCGGGCTCGCAGGCCGTCGAGGGAGTCGGTGGTGGCGACGCCGAACTCCTCGGTCAGGGCCGCGCGAGCCTCGCCGCGGCGGGCCAGGACGCCCACGCACTCCAGGCGCTCGGGAGCCATGGCGGCCAGGCGCAGGAAGAAGCGGGCGCGCCAGCCGGCGCCGACGACGCCGAAGCGCACCGGCTCGTCCGGGGGTGGGGCCGGGCTCTGGTCGGGCATAGGGGCGCTGTAGGGGCGCGTGGGCTTGGGTGCGGAGGGGTGACGCGGGTATCGCGGCGGCTGTGCGGCCGGGACGGGTGCATGGTCGGTGGTGTGGGCGTCGCTGCTCACGGCGGTCTCCTCGGGCTGCAGACTTCATCGTCGAGACGGTAACGACGCTATACCCCGGGCGAGGCGGAGGCAACGGTGCGGCGGTAGGCCTGTGTGTACTCCGTAAGTGCGGTGGCAGTTACCGCGTCGGCCATCCGCCAACACGCCTGGAACCCGTTCGCTGCGCGGGTGCATGACCCACTGCTCTCAGCGACGACTTCACTCAGGTCACTGACGTGCTCACTCTATAGAGTGAGGTTCTCACTGACGTGCACTGAGGTCGTGACTGACGAGGAACTTCAGGAACACGTCGTCGCACAGGGCCTGGAACGGGGAAGCTATAAGCGAGTCGGCGATGCGGACAAGCGCCTGACCACGTACGAGGTACACCTCCTGAGGACTCGGAACGTCAACGATCATGCCGATCGCCAGCCTGTTGGCGGGCGGACCTTCGCAGATCTCGATCCGGACCTGGTGAGCCGCACGGTGGAAAGGGTACGGGCAAGCGGCTCGCGTGCACTCACAGGGCTCGCCCCGGATGATCACGTATCCGCACTGCAGAGGCTTAACGCTCTTACGGTCGACGGCACTCCCACCCTGGCCGGTTATCTGGCTCTCGGTACTTACCCACAACAGGAGTATCCCCAGCTGACCATCGATGTAACCGTTCATCCTGGTACCACCAAGTCTCAGGACCCCACCGTCAGATTCCTAGACCGCCGTAACTGTGATGGTCCACTGCCGCAGGCAATTGACGATGCCGTACACACCGTCATGCGCAACCTACGCGCGCGTCGAATCGTTGAAGGGGCCCGTGGTACCGACATTCCCGAGATTCCGGAGGACGTCCTGCGGGAGGCAATTGCCAACGCGGTCATGCACCGCGACTACTCCCACTTCGTTACAGGGCAGCAGGTTGCTGTCAATGTGTATGCCGATCGCGTCGAGGTCATCAACCCTGGCGGCTTCTGGGGTGATCGCACCAAGGAAAACGTCACCGATGGACACTCTGCGTCACGTTCTCGCGAGTCTTGTCGCTGACGGTCTCCTGGTGGGTATGAATGACGGCCCCTATGCGCTCGCCGATCAGACAAGGAGCGTTGAGGCGACGAGAGCTGAGTGGGAGATCCTTGCCGTCCTGAGTGCGGACGAAGCTCTTTCCATTCGGGATGCAGCAAAGGCTACTGGCAAGACGCTAACTGCGCTTCGGCCGGTGTTGCGGGAACTTGTCGAGCGTGGCTTGGTGGTCGCGACGGCGCCGCCTACGAGCCGCCGCCGTAAGTACCTGCTCGCAGGCATGTGACAGTCGCCCAAAGTGTGAGCTGGCCGGCGGGGCCGGGTTGTCTCTCCCGGTCCCGCCGGCCCGTGGCGTCGAGGGGAGCCTCCCCGGGGTTCCCACATCCCGGGGGCTCGCGCCTCCTTCGCCGGAGCGGAATGGCGCGGGCTCCCATGTACCCGGCCTGTCCTCGGTGGTGGGTCGGTCATCGGGCTCCCCAACCCTCGCGACCCGCACCGTCCGGCGGCAGGACTCATATAACCCGCCCCGCCTGGACGATCACCCCCACCAGACCTTGGAAATCGCGGGGAAGTTGTGTCCGCCCTGGCCGCCCCCGGTGTATGCCCGGTGTATGCCCCGTGGGCCGCGCCGGTGCAGGGCCCGTCGGCCTCCTCGGCGCTGGGCGGGTGTACTGCGAACCTTTGCCCTCTGCTACGACGTTTTGCACCCTGGTGTATGGCAAATACCTGCACACCAGGGTGCAAAAGTTCGTAGTAGGCGCTAGGCCTGTCCGCCCGCCGCCTGGCGCCACCTCCCGCCGCCCGCCGCCACCTCCCGCCGCCCGGCGCGCGGGCAGCGCTCCCCATGGCCCGGCCGTGCCGGTACCGTTACTGTTCTGCAAGAATGCTCCGGAGGTGCACGTGTCCGACCTGATCATCCGCTGGGGTGGCCTGCGCGCCGTTGCCGCCCTCACCGTCAAGTCTCTGCTCATCATCGTGCTCGGCGTATTCGTGCCGCTGTACGTATTGGACCCTTTCGGCGCCACGTACGCCCCGGCGGTCGAGATCCACGATGAGGCCGACGCGCTCAACGATGACGCGCTCCGCCCCGCCCTGGAGGGCGTCGGCTTCCGCCGCGACATCCGCCTGGCCGTTTTCACCACCAACGACGTCGACCGCTACGCCGAGTCAGACACCGTCTTCAACGACGCCGTCCTCGACTACGCCCTAGAGCACGAGCCGTCGTGGATCTCCACCGCAGACCCCGACGTCTGGGCCGACGGGCTCGTAATCCTCGCCGTCTCGCCGCGGGGCCGCTGGGTCGGTTGTTACTTCGGCGAGGACGTCAAGGTCGACCTGCGCACTCAGCAGAATATCCAGGACGCCGCGAAGGGCTCCTTCCGCATGGCGCGCTGGGAAGCAGGCCTGGAGGCCATGGCACAGCGCACCGCCGACTCGCTCGGCAGGCCGATCGCGTCCACGGAGATGGCGTTGTACGTCGCGTTCATGAGCCTGGCCGCCGCCCTTACGCTGTTGGCGTGGATGTTCTGGTCCCGCCATGAGGCGCGCGACGCCTACAGGCAGGCCCGCCGCCACTTCACGCGAATCACCACCGACTATGACGCCACCCAGATCCGCGCCGGCACCATCCCCGCTGATGACGCCCACGGCGCTCAGGTGCTGGCCCGCTTTGCCTGGTTCGAGGAGCGCTATGCGGGGCTAGTGCGCATGTTCCGCGACTTCGGCTCCCCCCGCGGCGCCCAGTGGTTTATGGGCGGTCGTCGGCGGCATGCCCAGAAGCTGGCCGACAGCGCCACGGAGCTGGACAAGGTCGACGACGTCATCGCCGCCGCATCCGCCTTCCTCACCTTCGGCCCCGGCTGGGACAAGGCTTGGGAGAATGAGAAGGGGCCGGTGCGTGAAGACCTCGCCTCCTACGCAGAACTATGCACCTACGTTGCCGAAAGCACCCGGCTGGCCAACGTGAGCTTCGACGTCGAATCCGACCGCGCCTGGATCCGGAGTCGTGAAGACCGGCTCGCGGCGATGACCTTCGACCTGGTACTGCGCAGGCTCACGCCGTCGGCCGCCCTGAGCGAACTGGACACGATTGCCGCGGATGTGCATCACCGCTGCGAGACCCTGGCCCGGCGTGCCCTGGCGGCGGACACCTCGAGCCTGGGCCGAGAAAGGCTCAGCCGCTACGAAGACGATCGCCGGTCGGGCGTCCACCGCAGCGGCGAGTCCGACTACCAGGGCTGGTGGTCCGCTTCCCTCAGCGGCCGCGTTTACTACAACCCGGCCACCACGATCCGCATCAACTCCAAATCGGTGGGCCTGCGTGCGCCGGGCCTGTCCGCCTCCGGCGTCGGCCCGGTGCCGCGGTTCTCCCGTCCGGTTGCCAACCTGGTGACCGGTTACAGTAGGGCGTCCACCTACACGCCCCCTTTCGCGAGCGGGGATGGCTCCTTCGGGTTCTCCGGGTCCGGCTCCTCAAGCCACTTCAGCGGCGGCGGTGGTCACAGTGGCGGCGGCTTCCACGGCTCCGGCTCCTCCTCCCGCTTCTGAGCGAGACCAGCAGTGTGCAGTCAGCAAAACCAGGGGTGCCCGTGTCCAATCTGATCGTCCGCTGGGGTGGCCTGCGCGCCGTCGTAGCGCTCGCCGTCAAGTTCTTGATCGTCGTGGCGCTTGGCCTGGTGATCCCGCTGTACCTCGCAGCTCCCTTCGGCGCCACCCACACCCCGGCGGTCGAGATCCACGATGAGGCCGAGATTATTGACGACGACGCCCTCCGCTCTGCCCTGGAGGGCGTCGGCTTCCGCCGCGATATCCGCCTGGCCATCCTCACCATGGACGACGTCGAAACCGAGACCGTCCTCAACAACACCGTGGTCAACAACACTGCCTTCAACGACGCTGTCCTCGCCTACGCCCTAGAGCACGAGCCGTCGTGGATCTCCACCGCGGACCCCGACTACTGGGCCGACGGACTGGTGATCCTCGCAGTGTCCCAGCGGGGCAGGTGGGTCGGCTGCTACTTCGGCGAGGACGTCAAGGTCGGTAAGTACACCGAGGGGAAGATCCAGGACGCCGCCAAGGACTCCTTCCGCACGTCGCAGTGGGGGGCGGGCCTGGAGGCCATGGCACAGCGCACCGCCGAATCGCTCGGTAAGCCCATCACCTCGGCACGGGTGGCGGTACTCGTGACCTGCCTGAGCATTGCCGCCGCCATCGCCCTGCTGGGGTTGATCTTCCTCTTCCGCCACGTGGCGCGCGACTGCCTGCAGCAGGCCCGGCGGCGCTTCGCCGAGGTAACCGCGGACTACGACGCCACCCAGATCCGGGCAGGCAGCGTCCCCGCCGATAACGCATACGGCGCCCAGGTGCTCGCCCGCTTCGCCTGGTTCGAGGAACGGTACGCGCAGTTGGTGCGTCTGTTCCGCGAGTTCGGCGAGCCCCGTGGCGCCCAGTGGTTCGCCCTGGGCTGCTTAGGGGATGCTGCGGAGTTGGACGACAGGGCTGAGGAACTGGACCGGCTCGACGACTTCATCGCCGCGGCCTCCACCTTCCTCACCCTGGGCCCCGGCTGGGAGGAGGTGTGGGAGAACGAGCAGGGGCCGGTGCGCGAGGACATCGGGTCATATGCCGCTCTGTGCGCCTCCGTCGCCTTCAGTACGTTGCAGGCCAAGGTGAGTTTCGACGTCGCGCCGGACCGTGACCTGGTCCGGGAACGGCGCGACCGGCTGGCGGCCATGACGCGCGAGCTCGCCTCCGGTGCCCTGACGCCGACGGCGGCCCTGGACGAGCTCGACGCGATGGTCGTGGACGTCCACCAACGTTGCGACGACCTGGCTCGGCGGGCGCTGGCGGCGGACACCTCCAGCACGGGCCGCAAGCGGCTGGCCCGCTACGAGAAGGACTACGCGCAGGGCAAGTACGCCGGCGAGGGCGCCGACTATCAAGGCTGGTGGTCCACCTCGGCGCGCAGCGAGCGCCACCACTACGACCTGGCCGCGACCATCCGCATCAACTCCAAGTCGGTGGGCCTGGACGCCCCGGGCCTGTATGACGCGGTTGTGCGCCGGCCGGGTGCCCATGACGTGGGGGCGTACGGCGCGAACTGGCCGTACTCGGAGTCGGGTGCCTCCGGCGTCGGCGCGGTGCCGCTGTTCTCCCGTCCCGTCGACGGCCTGGTTACCGGTTACAGCAATATCGTGTCCCCCTCCTCCGGCTCCTCTTCCGGGTCCTCCTCCGGCGGGTCTGGCTCCTCGAGCGGCTTCGGCGGCAGCTTCTCCGGTTCCGGCTCCAGCTCTCACTTCTGAGGCCGACGGCGGCGCTGTGCGGTGGTCCGGGGGCGCACGTGGAGCCGGCCGCCTGTGGTACAGGCGCGTTGCCTGCGGTCGGTGGTTGTCGCGGCCCGCCGGGGTCGGTCGCCGACGCCGTGCGGCCGACCGCAGCCGGTAGGCTGGCGCGCATGTCGAAGAAGAACCGCCAGCGGCGTCGCGACGGCGACCGCAAGGCCGCCAAGAAGCAGCAGATCCCCTTCGTGGCCCGCCCCTTCGCCGGGCTGCCCGCCGAGCCGGACCTGGTGGCGATGATGCAGATCATCCCCGCCGCCTCCATGACGGTCCGCCTGGACGCCGACCACGGTGGCCAGGAGGTGCAGCTGGTAACCCTCCTGCCCGAGCTGGCCCGCTCCCTCAAGCGCGCCGACGGCGAGGTGCTCGTGGCCATGCAGACCACGGTCCGCTCCGGGGACGCCAGTCGCGACGTTGCCGCCGCACTGCTGGAGGCCCTCGACCTCGAGCCCGGCACCGGCCTGTCGCCCAGCGGCCTGCCCGAGCCGGGCGAGCGCCTGCAGGACATCCTCGACCCCGACTACACCCCCAGCATCGACGTGCGCGAGTCCTTCGACTTCTGGCTCACCGGCGAGCAGGCCGAAGAGCCCGAGGCGCTCCGGATTGTGGAGGACGCCAAGGAGGGGATCGCCCCCACCGTGCCGGTGCCCGGCGTCGAGCACGCCTACTGGTGCCGCATGAACGGCAAGGAGTTCGTCCGCTGGGTGCGCGGTGAGGACGAGGACGCCTTCTTCAACGCCTTCGCCCGCATCCATGCCGCCCGCGAGTCCGACCTGGAGGAGGGCGCCCGCTTCCTCGGCGCCTTCCGCGCCTGCGGCCTGGCCATCCCCGTGTGGGAGCTCGTGCCCGGCACCGAGGCCGAGGAACTCACCGTGCCCATGCAGGCCATGGCGCAGCGGCTTGAGGCTGCCCTCGCCGATGACGCCCCGCTCGACGCCGAGGCCCGCCGCGCCAAGGCGGGCATCATCTCCCGCCAGGTGAACCTGTAGGGCGACGAGCAGCCGGCGTCCCGCCGCCCGGACACCCCGCGTGAAGGCCGACCGCGGCGGCCGACGCCGCTGACGCGCCTGCAGCGGCGCGCCCAGAGCCGCGGCGACCGCGGGTCGGCTTTCGCGGCGCTGCCCGGCGTCGGTCTCAGGCGTAGCGGCGGGCGACCGCCACCGCCTGGGGCCCGTAGCCGCCCCCGAACAGGAACACGTGGATCATCAGCAGGTGCAGCTGGTGCAGTCCCACGCGCTCGCGCCAGCCGTCCGCCAGTGGGGAGGCCTCGTGGTAGCCGGCCACGATTCGCTCCAAATACGGCTGGCCGAACACGCCCAGCGCGGCCAAGTCCGTCTCCGCATGCGCGCCCTGGGCGAGCGGATCGATGAGCACCCCGACGACACCGCCGGCGCCCCCGTCGCTGTGCCGCTTGTGGCCGGTGTGCGCGTCCGCCGAGACGGGACGCGCTTCCCGGGGTGTGGCGTGCCCGTGCTCGGCGCCGTCTCGCTGCGGCCCGCGCCCGGCGGCGGGCGGCGCCCAGGCGGCCACCTCCGCCGTCGGCACCCATAGGACATTGCCGGTCCACAGATCCCCATGCGTGCGCGCCACGGCGCCGGCGGCGCCCCGCTCGGCTGCGGCGCGGCGGGTGAGCTCGGGCTGGTCGGAGTCGAAGTCGCCGTCGGCCAGGCGCTCGCAGACACGCTCCAGGAGGGCGGCGTCGGCGGCGGAAAGCGTGCCCGCATCCCGACCCGGGCGGATATAGGGGGCGATGCGGTCCGCTGCGTAGAACTCGCCCCAGCGGCGCGGTGTGCTTGACTCGACCGTGTGCGGACGCAGACGGATGTTGCTGCGCCCCATCTGGGTGCGCCCGTCCCAGCCGGGCGGGGCGCAACCGAAGGCCGGCGCCCCGGCGGCGTGGGTGACGGCCAGTGCCCGCCCGAAGGCCTCGGCCGCAGTCGGCGTGATATGGGAGTCGGTGAGCCGCGGCTCCTCCAGCCAGCCGTCGCCGGCGCGCGTGGGGACCACGCACGCGCCGCCGTCGGCCATCGCCTGGGCGAGCCAGGCCAGCCCCTGCGCCTCCAGGCGCGTGGCGCCGGGCAGATCGTCCTGCTTGCGGAATACGGGTCTGCTACTCACCGGCCCAGCATTCCATGCGGCTGTGCTCAGGTGGTTGAGGCGCGGTAGACCTCGGCTATCGAGGCCTCCAGGGCGGCGTCGAACTCCGCCTGCGTCTGCGAGGCGTCCAGGCCCTCCAGCAGGGCGCGGGAGAAGCTGGCGATCAGGCCACGGTTGCGGGCCAGGCGGCGGTTCGCCTCGGCACGCGTGTAGCCGCCGGAAAGCGCGGCCACGCGGGCGACGCGCGGGTGGTGCATGATGCCGTGGTAGAAGTCCGTGACCGACGGGATGGTCAGCTTCAGCACTACGTCCCGGCCCTCGCGCAGATCGTCCAGGTGGGCGCTGAGCGAGGCGAGCAGGAGTAGCTCGATGCCGGTCTTGTCCGGAGCGTTGATGTCCACCTCCGGCTCGATGATGGGGGTGAGTCCGGCGTCGAGGATCTGGTTGGCGATCTCGAACTGCTGGTCGACTACGGCGGCCACGCCCTGGGTGTCGGCGTGCAGGATGACCGAGCGCATCTTGGTTCCGAAGGCGTGCTTGTCCACGGCCTTGGCCAGGGTGTCTTCCAAACCCGGGATCGGCTTCATGACACGGGCACCGTGGGACTCCGCCTCCAGGCCCTTGTCCACCTTCAGGAAGGGGACGATGCCCTTGACGTCCCACAGGTAGTCGGCGGTGGGGCGGCCCTCGACCTCGGAGTCCAGGGTGCGTTCGAACAGGATGGTGGCGAGGATCCGCTCGGAGGTGAAGGCGGGGCTGGTCATGACGCGGGTGCGCATGGTGTGGACCAGCTCGAACATCTCCTCCTCGCTGCTCCAGGAATCGGGCTCGATGCCGTATGCCTTCAGGGCGCGCGGGGTGGAGCCGCCGGACTGGTCTAGGGCGGCGATGAAGCCGGCGCCGTGCCGGATCCGTTCCATTTGTTGGTTGCGTCGTTCAGTGCTCGACTGGGTGGGCATGGCTGGCCTCCTGGCTGGGTGGTGCGGGTGCTCGGGACGACGTTGTCGCGGCGTTGGCGGCTGTGCCAGCTCGGGCATGAACAATTGTATGCGCGAACGGTTCTCATATAAAGAGCGGGCGGGCGCAGCGTTGGTGCCGACGGCGTCGGCACCGCTCAGGCTGCGGCCGGGGCAGAGCGGACACCCGTGACGGGCAGCGCCTCGGCGGCGAAGACCTCCCCGGGCGGTCCAAGCACGCCGTCACGGCCGCAAATGCCCAACGTGAACCAAATGGTCTCCACCCCATCGGCCAGTCTGTGGCCGCAGTCCTGCATCTGCTCGCCGCGCGAGCTGCGCACCGAGCTTCGCCACGCCAGGTACTCGGCCGGCTCGCCGTTCGGGCCACCCAGGATATTGAGCTCGTACTCGGGCTGTTCCTGCCGCACGGCGTCGGCGACGTCAGCCCAGGCATCGGCGTCTGGCCGTGCCTGAGCCGGGCCGCCCGTCGCGCAATCCCAATATGCGTCTAGAGCCGCGACGAGCCGCGGTATGGCCGGATCGGTGTTGATCCGGCTGAGCCAGCGCCTCGCCTCGGGTGCGGGCTCGGAGTGAGCCAGGCTGAGGAAGTCGAATACCGCGTCATGCATCGACAGCAGGTCGGTGCAGGGGCCGGGTGCGTGACCCGTACGCGCTGTCCACTGCCCCTGGGTGTTCAGTGCTTGCAGTCCCAGCGCCAGTTCGTACAAACGGCCGAGTCCCACGGCGAGGGTGGTGGTCACCGAGTCGCGATTCGGTTCCGACAGGCCCCCTTCGCGCAGCACACGCACTCCGGTGGTTAGCAAATCGCGTGCTGTCGCGGATCTAAAGCGGAGCTCGAGGTCTTGCTGGGGCGACAGCGTCGGAGCGGTCATGACGTGAATGTTATGTTCTCGATGCGGGATCGTGGTGAGGCGCGCCGTGGGTGTTGCCGTGGCAAAGTGCCGGGGAACGGCGCGCGGCCTGCCCGGGGCGCTAGGCGTTGATGCCCAGGGGCATGGCGGGGGCTACCATGGTGGCCAGGCCGACCTGGTCGTGTCGGGAGGAAATCGGTATGGCGGAGGCCAGCAGGGTTGATGTGAGCGGTGCCGGCGGACGGGCTGTTCCCGACGCGTTGCACGTGCCGGAGCCGGACCGCGAACGGCCCACAAGCAGCGCGGTGAGTGCGCGTTACGCTGCGCTGCCCAGCCGCGACACCGCGCCGGAGATAGCGCTGCGCCGCGCGTTGTGGCGAGCCGGATTCAGGTACAGGGTGCAGTATGTAGTTCCGGGGCTGCCGCGGAGGAAGGTGGATATCGCCTTCACCAGGCGAAAGGTGGCGGTCCAGGTTGACGGTTGCTTCTGGCACGGCTGCCCGGAGCACTGCGTCCCGCCGACGAGGAACCCGGAGTGGTGGAAGTGGAAGATCGCCCGCAACCAGGCGCGGGACAGGGATACGGACGAGAAGCTCAGGGCGCTGGGATGGGTTGTAGTGCGTGTGTGGGAGCACGAGTCAGTCGAAAGCGCGTTCGCACAGGTAGTCGCGCAGCTGGCCGGCCCTGCGTAGGGAGACGGTTCAATTAGGGCGAGGTAGTTAGGCGCCTCGTGCTTGAGGATGCGATGCCGATGCGCCGGCTGCGAGGGCGGCCGACCCACAGCGTCTCGCGCTCAAAGATGCGGCCGCTCGGAACTACCACGCGGTGGCCGTCCATGGGCGCCGGAGGTCGCGCGCGGTTGTGGGAGAGGTGATCCTCGGGCGCGGGCGCTGTCCTCGGATCGACCAGAGCGGACCGCCAGCCGCACCCCCAGCACGAAGCGCCGGTAATTACTTCGGTCCGGGTGGCGAAAGGGGAAGAAGCGCTTACGGGTCCCGTGCACCTGCTGCGGTGGCGTCCCGAGGCGGTAGGATGCTCCGTGTGGCCGACGATGGAGCACTTACCTATCCCCCTGACGCTTATGCCAACGACGGCGTGCTGTGGTGGGAACAGCATGATCAGAAGATCGTTCCTGGGAGCAAAGGGTCCCTGCCGCGTATGGCGGCATGGCTCCGCTGGAATGTTAAGCCCGGACAGCGCTTTAGTACGCGGGAGTTACGCAGCGTCCTAGGAATTGACCAGGAGCACTTCCAGCGCAGGCAGAGAGAGCTGCGCGAATACGGATGGAGGTACCTGTCAGCCAAGGAGGACCCGTCACTCGGTGAGCAGTGCGAGCTCCTCGAATACGGATGGTGGCCGGGCGAGGGGCCGCGGCCACGTAGGCAGGCCATATCCGCCAAAGTGAGGCGCCAAGTATTCGAACGTGACGGGGGCAGGTGTGTTATATGCGGTCGCGCGGCTGGTGAGTACTACGAGGACGGGTCTAGGGTCGTTCTTACGGCGGGGCACGTAGTAGCGAACGCTCATGGCGGGTCTGCGAGCCTTGACAATCTCCGGACTGAGTGCCGCAAGTGCAATGAGTCTGCGCGCGCCGATACGGGGACCGCGGCAGACCCAAAAGCGATCGTTGAAGCCGTTCGCAGCCTCAAGCGGGCTGACCAGCGCGTGCTTCTGGAATGGATAAGGCGAGGGCAGCGGAGCAGGTCAAACCTTGATCACGTATACGACCGGGTTAGATTGAGCGGGCCTGCGGCAAAGAAAGCAGTGGTGGAGTACCTGCAGGAGCTCGAGAAGCGCGAAGGTGGACGAGAGGCGCGCTGACACCTACCGGGCGCTAGTGGTCGCGTCGGTGGCCGAGAACGCCTTAAAGATACTGGTGCCGACCGCGCGCGCGACCGGCGGCGGAAACGCGTTGCCGATTTGTCGGCATGCGTTGGTCTTTCTCCCGGTAATCTCCCAGGAGTCGGGGAAGCCCTGGATGCGTGCCATCATTTGGGGAGTGAGGCGAGGGGCTCCCTCAAAGTCTGGGCCGGGGGGCTCGTCCGCAATGGTGTTACCTGTTACCCCCATTGCCGCCCAGGCCTTGCGCGCGCGTGTTGGTCCAAGGTCTGGGCCGCCGTGCTTCTTTGAGCCACCTACTAGCGTCGGAGCTATTCCGTTGGCTGATGCCGCCCATGCCTCTGCGCCGCGCCATCCGCGCGAGCCCATAAGGTCAACGAGTGTCTCTCCGACCGTTTTTGCGCTCTCTGGGTGCTTGGCCGGCCAGGAAAAATTCTCCCAGTCGTGGTCCTTCAGGGCTACGAGCACGGCGCGCGGCCTAAGCTGGGGCACCCCGTAGTCGGAGGCATTCAGTAGACGCCACTCGCCCACAAAACCCATTGTTGCGAGTCGGGCCAGTATGTGTTCCCGATATGCGCTGAACTTTGGGTCGAGTAGTCCCCGGACGTTCTCGATCATTACCCCTCTTGGGTGAATCTCCTGGACGATGTCGATAGCGCGATCGAACAGGTTGCGCTCGTCCGCGGCGCCAAGTTGCCGACCTGCGACTGAGAACGGCGGGCAGGGCACGCCTCCCGCAAATAGGTCAACCTGGTGCAGGTCCGCGGGTGGCGTCCATGTGTTGAGGTCGTCCTGGATGATGTTCCACTTGGAGCGATTGTGGCGAAGAGTTTTGCAAGCCCAGTCCTCGAGCTCGACCAGGGCTAGGTGCTCGAAGCCCGCCTGCTCGAGGCCGAGTGCCTGGCCGCCCGCACCAGCGCACACCTCGAGCGAGGTGTAGGTGGAAGGTTTGCTCAACGTAGTAACTCCATGCGTACTCGACGGTTCCTCACGGACGGTGAGAACGCTAGACGCGCCAGGTGTGTTCCCGCGCGTGTGTCGCTGATCCGGGACGGCTAGCCGGCCATGGATGCCGGTACCGAGCGGAAGCGTCTGTGGCGCGGACAGTGCGTTAGTCGCGTACGTGGTCATTGGTTCTCCCTCCGTGGCCTGGGGCGCGGCGTGCCGCCATCTTCCGCATCTACTGTCTACCTGGAGTCTGACACGAATTCCGTCCGCAAGGATGCGGCCCCCTGCGCCTCTGGGCCACACTCCACGACCCCCGTGCACACTCCACGACCCCCGTGCGCGTTCCACGACCCCGGGGTGGTCGTGGAACGTACCCCAAGGTCGTGCAGTGTCACCGAGGTCGTGGAATGCGGCCCGGGCGGCGGGCGGACACGCCTGGTGCCCGCCTGCCGACGGCGGCTGCCGACTAGTGCTCCGCCGACTGAACCGGAGCCAGCTTCTCGAGCTCGTGGCGCGCGCGCAACCGGTCGTTGGACCGCTCCACATCCAGGCGCGAGAGCAGGAACAGGATGGTGCCGTTCACGATCGCCGGGATCCACAGGTACATGAAGTACAGCATGCTGATGGCCGACTCCGGCTGCACCGGCGCGTTGGCCACGTAACCACTCACGGCCAGCAGCCATCCCGCCAGCGCCGTACCCAGGCCGCCCCCGATCTTCACGCCCAGCGACGTGCAGGAGAACATCAGCCCGTCGATGCGCTTGCCCGAGCGCAGGAAGGTGTTCTCGGAGGCCTCCGCAATCAGCGCGTTGACGGTCCCCTGCAGGGGGCTCATACCGATGGAGGCGACCCCGGAGAACACCAGCATCAGCGGCAGGCTGCCCGCGTAGGCGGCCGCCACCACCCCGAGCCTGCCGGCGACGGCGATGATGTACCCGACGATGTTCACCCGGTACATGCCGCCCACCCGGGAGACCACCCAGGGAGTGGCCAGCAGGCCGGCGATCAGAGGGATATTGATCGCCCAGGCGAACACGCCCAGGAGGTTGGCGTCCCCCAGGATGTACGTCATGAAGTAGATGCCCATGTTCAGCGTCGCGGTGAAGATCTGGGTCATCAGGAAGACCACCAGGATGATCAGGTAGTACTTGTTCTCCAGCAGCAGCTTGAAGGACTCCTTGAACGGCAGCTTCTCGTCGGCCCCGCCGGACGCCGCAGCATCTGCGGCCGCGGCGCGCTGCGCGTCCTCGGCGGGCATGTCCGAGCGGTCGGCAAGCTCCTCGGGGGACAGCTCGCGCACGGACAGCACCGACAGCGTGTTCACCGCCAAGCCGATAAGCGCGTAGATGATGGCAATGCTGCGCCAGCCCTCGGCCCCGCCGCCCAGCAGCTCCACACCCTTGACCGTGAAGGTCTGGATCAGCAGGCTGGTGCCGAAGGCGAACATGAAGCGGATCGATCCCATCTGCACCCGCTCGGCGCTGTTCTTGGTGATCAGGGCCGTCAGCGAGGAGTAGGCGATGTTGTTGGCCGTGTAGAACACCGAGTTCAGCAGCGTGTAGGCGATGAAGAACCAGGCGTACTTGGCGGTCTCACCCAGGCTGGGCGGGATGGCGAAGACGGCGATGATCATCAGCGCACAGCCGAAGAAGGCCCACAGCATCCAGGGGCGGGCCTTGCCCATCCGGGTGCGGGTGCGGTCCAGCAGGGTGCCGAAGAGGATGTCGGAGAACCCGTCGAAGAACTTCGACAGCATCATGAGCGTGCCGATCACTCCCGGGTTCAGGCCGGCGGTGTCGGTCAGGTAGATCATGACGAACGCGGACAGGAGCGCGTACACCACGTTCCCGGCTACGTCACCAGATCCGTAGCCGACCTTGTTGTACCACTTGAGGTACTTCTTCTCTTGCATCAGTTGACCTCACTGTGAGTCGTACCCGCGAGCGCCGGTTCGCCACGGGTAATGGATGGAAGGAGGAAGAGGTGAATGTCCAGGTCCGCCAGGCGCTGCGGATCCACCCGGTAGGCCTGCCCCAGGGCGGGTCCGCAGGAGGCGGAGCCGATGCCCGCCATGGCCCGGTCCAGGCACAGCACGGTGGTCTCGCTCGCCCGCAGCTCCACATCGTGGCGGGCGCGGGTGAGCTCCTCCTGGGTGTACCGGGAGGCGTTGAAGGACAGCGGTCCAAGCCCGGCCGCGGTCAGGGAGGCGACGTCGTCGCTGACGGTCACGTAGTCGCAGTCCGCGTGGCTGCCGCCCTCCTGCGGGCGCAGGTAGGGCACGTGCAGGGCGTCGACGTCGGTCTGGAAGGCACCGTGGTAGCTGGCGCGGTGCTTGTCCACGTAGCTTTCGTGCGGGCCGAGCCCGTGGTAGGAGACGGACGTCATGGACGGTGGCAGGAACAGGCGCAGGCCCAGGCGCGGCAGCGGTGGGAATGCCGGGTCGAGCGCGATCCGCGCCTCCAGCTCGATCAGTCCCGTGGGGCTGATGATCCACTTGCCGGCGGCGCGCAGCACCGGCTGCACCGCGGGCGCGCCGACTGACAGCTCCACCAGCAGGACGACGTCGTCGCCCCGCGCCTCGGCCTCCACCCGGTAGGCCCGGGTGGAGGTGCGGTGGTACTGGGCGGTCTCCCACTGCTTGCGTACCTCGGCGTCGTTGTCGGTGGGGGCGCGCCAGGTGTTGATCTCCATGGGGCGGGCGAGCAGGTCGCGGCCGCCCACCACCAGCCGGCTGGGCAGGCCGGTGCGGGTGTCGAACTCGTAGTTGAAGGACTCCCCGGCCACCACCAGTGCGGTCGCGTTGGCGGTGCTGGCGGTCGGGGCCGGTGCCTTCGCCGGGGCCGACGAGCTCGGCGCGGTGCCCGCCTTCGCCGTCGGGCGCGGACCGGCCGTAGCCGACAGCGCCGTCAGTGTCTCCAACACGTGGTGATGGGGCGCCGGATTAGCCAGGGGGACCTCGTCGAAGCCCAGCTCGTGCCCGCGCTCCAGCAGCGGTACCGCGGCCCTGAGCCGGTAGGACACCAGCAGGTGGCAGCGGCCGGACTCGGGCATGCTTGCGCAGCAGGGGATGGTGGCGGTGGTGTGCGGCGGCACCGACTCCGGCAGCGGCAGCTCTCCGGAGTCGACGACGACGCCGTCGCGGCGCACCTCGTAGCGGACCTCCAGGTAGTCGGCCAGGTCGGTGGCGTCCAGGTCGTTGCGCAGCGTGAGTGTGCCGGCGTCGGCGTCGAAGGCGACCACGCGCGCGGGCCGCTGCACGTTCTTCAGCTCCAGCAGCCCGGTGTGGGGCACGCGGTCGGGGGAGACCAGCCCGTCCACGCAGAAGTTGCCGTCGTGCAGGGTCTCGCCGCTGTCGCCCCCATAGAGGTAGACGGGGCGCCCGTCGACGCTCCCGGCGCGGATGGCGTGGTCGCACCACTCCCACACGAAGCCGCCGCACATGCGCGGCTCGGCGAGGATCAGCTCCCAGTACTCCTCCAGGTCGCCTGGACTGTTGCCCATGGAGTGGCAGTACTCCACCAGTAGGAAGGGCCTGTCCGGATCAGACTCCAGGTAGGCGTGCACCTCGTCCAGGCCCGGGTACATGCGCCCGTACAGGTCGATGCCGGAGTAGTCGTAGGTGCGCTTGGAATCGCGGTAGAAGGCGCTCTCGTAGTGGGTCACCCGGGTGGGGTCGGCGGCCTTGATCCAGGCCAGCGCCGCCTCGAAGGTGCACCCGTAGGCGCACTCATTGCCGGCCGACCAGGAGATCACGCAGGGCCGGTTCTTCTCCCGCTCCACCATGGCGCGCACCCGGTCCAGGGTGGGCTCGATCCACTCGGGGTTGTCCGCGATGGGCTCGTTCCAGTGCTCCACCTGGCTCTCCCAGGAGGAGTCGGCCAGCACCCGCACCTGGGTGCCGTGGGACTCCACGTCCGCCTCTGACATGACGAAGAATCCGTAGGTGTCACACAGCTGGTAGAAGCGGGGGTCATTGGGGTAGTGGGCGGTGCGCACCGCGTTGATGTTGTGCTGCTTCATCAGCTTCAGGTCGCGCAGCATGTGCTCGACGCCGACCACCGGCCCGGTCACCGGGTCCGACTCGTGGCGGTTCACCCCGCGCAGGGTCGCGGGGACGCCGTTGACGTACAGGACGCCGCCTGCGGTGGTGACCTCGCGCAGGCCCACCTGCTCGGTGATGGCCTCCCCGGGGGTGGTGAGGTGAAGCGTGTACAGGTACGGGTCCTCCGCGCACCAGGGGTGCGGGTCGGTCACGTGCAGCACGGCGGCGTGGGTGAAGGGGGCGGGGCCGGTGTCGGTTGGCCGGTGCCCCTCAGCCCGTGCAGTCCGCTCAGTGCCGTCGCTTCCGGACTCCGGCACCGGCTCGTCGGCGAGGGGCGTCAGCTCGCCGGCGGCGACGACGGCGCCCGCGGCGTCGCGCAGCTCCAGGCGGGTGGTGACGCTCCCTCCGCTGAAGGCGCCGCGGACGGTGACGGTGGCTCCGCCGTCGTCCAGGGTGGTGGTGACGGCGTAGTCGCGCAGGTGGGCGGCCGGCCGGTCCAGCAGGTAGACGTCGCGGAAGATGCCGGAGGTGCGGAACTTGTCCTGGTCCTCCAGGTAGGTGCCGTCGCACCACTTGAGTACGAGCACCGCCAGGCGGTTGGGGCCGGGGAGCAGGTAGTCGGTGACGTCGAACTCGGTAGTGGCGTGGGCCACCTGGCTGTAGCCGAGGTAGCGGCCGTTGAGCCATACGTAGAAGCAGGAGTCGACGCCCTCGAACACCAGGTGGGTGAGCGGGGCCTCGGCCGGTGCGGTGTGCTCGAAGTCCAGCAGGTAGGTGCCGCAGGGGTTGTCCTGTGGGACGAAGGGCGGGTCCAGGGGGATGGGGTAGCGATAGTTCGTGTACTGGTGGTGGTCGTAGCCCAGGTGCTGCCAGCTGGAGGGGACCGGGATGCGGTCCAGGTCCGCGGCGGGGGCCTCGCCCGCCCAGAACTCCTCGGGGACGGCGTAGGGGCCCGGGTAGTAGGCGAAGGCCCATTCGCCACTGAGCAGGTGGAAGCGGTCGGATGACTCCCGTTGCCAGGGTGCTGCGTGCGTGGGTGCGCAGGCGGGAATGTAGTAGGCGCGCTGGGGGAGGGCGCCCTCGTGCAGGACGGTGAGGTTCTCGTGGTGCCCGGGAAGGATCATCGCTGACTCTCCTGTGTGCGGCGGCGGGCCGGGCGGCCCGCCTGGTTTGTTGCCCGACGGCGCTGGTGGACGTCGGTGGGGGCGGGGCGCCACGGTGATGGGCGGCCATGCCCTAGCGGCCCGCGTATGTCGACGTTAACATAAGCAGGCGCGGGTTAGGAATACCCGATATCGTAGGTAGTCAGTGTGATCTGACGAATATGTGCGGGAGGATGTGCATCGGCGGTGGCGACGTTATCATTAATCTGTGGGTGGGGTGGGCTCGCGCTTGTGCCCGGGCGGGCTGCTAGGCTCACGAAAATGGACGGGAAGCGACGTGTCAGGGGTGCGCCGTCGGTAGCCGACGTTGCCCGCCTGGCCGGCGTGTCCTCGCAGACCGTCTCGCGCGTCTCAGCCGGCGCGGCCAATGTGCGTCCGGCCACCCGGGACAAGGTCCTGCATGCGATGCAGCAGCTCGGCTACACCCCCAACCGTGCCGCTCAGGCGCTGCGTAGTGGCTCGTTCAAGGCCATCGGCGTGCTCACCCAGCAGATCCTGCGCACCGGCGAGGCGCAGACTACCGACGGCGTGCTGCAGGCCGCCTGGGAGGCCGGGTACACGGTGTCGATGGTGCAGGTGGACCGCCCCCAGTCGGAGGACATGGGCGCGGCGGTGCACCGCTTGGCCGCGCAGGCGGTCGACGGACTCGTCGTCGTCCAGGCCGGGCGGGCTGGGCGCGAGCACCTGGCGCTGCCGGCCGGCATGCCGGTGGCCGTGTCGGACTCGGCGCTCGTGGGCTACTACCCCTCGGCGTCGGCCGACCAGGTAGGGGGCGTGCGCGCCGCGGTGGGGCACCTGCTCCAGCTGGGGCACCGCACCGTTCACCACATCACCGGGCCGGCCGACTCCCAGTCCGCCCTGATCCGCTCCGCCGCCTGGTCGGCATGCCTGGAGGAGGCCGGGCGGGAGGTGCCCGAGGCCGTGCCTGGTGACTGGCACGCCGCCGCCGGCTATGCCGCCGGGCGGAGACTGGCCGCCGACCCGGAGGTCACGGCGGTCTTCTGCGCCAATGACGAGGTTGCCATCGGACTGGTGCGCGCCCTGCACGAGGAGGGGCGGCGCGTGCCCGAGGACGTGTCCGTGGTCGGCTTTGACGGGCTGGAGCTGGGCGAGTACTGCTTCCCGCCGCTGACCACCATCCGCCAGGACTTCCACCGCGCCGGCGTGGAGATGGTCAACCTGGTCCTGGAGCAGGTCGCCTCCGGGGTGCAGGACGGGACGCGGCGCATCATCATCCCCACCGAGCTGGTGGTGCGCGGCTCCACCGCCCCGCCCGCCCGCTGACCCGCCCCTCGCCGAGGTCGGTTGAGGTTACGTGCCGAGATCGGTAGTAGTTACGTGCTGAGGTCGGTTGATATGACCGTCGAGGTCGGTCTTTGCTGCGGCGTCGGCGACGGGGGCGACCTCAATCCCCAGCTGTCGATCGACTTCTTCGGCGGGCATGGAGGAGGTGTTCCCGGACCGGTGTGCGGCTGCGCGATCGGAGGTGTGATGCTCCCACGCCGGTGAGGCGAGATCGTGTTCGGGCACCTCGCGTGCATGTCGCCCGGGCCCCTGCGCGTATTACAGGCAAGATAGGGATTATGCGGGTATCGGACCGGGGTGGCGGCCGTTGGCGGTGCATGCCGGTGGCATCGGTGATTCTCAGTGTTTCCGGTGCCGTGCCCGGGCGCGCATGTAGCGCTGCGCGGGGGCGGCCCCGGCGTTCGTCCGCGTGCTCCGGGCGACGATTCGTCACTTGGCACCAACGCTTCGGCATTTCCGACGACGGTAGAGCCTGATGCTCCTATGTGTGTCAAGCGGTGGTGAGCCATTGGTCGTAGGTGGTGGCGAGGTCGCGGTCGGGGCGTTTGCCTCGTTCGAGTTCGCTGATGCGGGCGGGCCAGGTGTGTAGGGCGGTGGCGGCTTGGGTGAGGGTGATGCCTTTGGTCTTGCGGCGTTGGCGCAGGGTGGTGTGGTCTGGTAGGGGTTGGGGGTTGGTCAGGGTTTTGTAGATCTCGCGGGTGATGGCTCTTTTGAGGCATCTGATGGCTTCTCGTTTGGTCTTGCCTCGGGAGGTCAGGCGTTGGATGTAGGTGCGTGTGGTGGGGTCGTGTGTGGCGCGGTTGTGGGCGATTTGGTGGATGGCCCAGTTGGCTTGGCGGTCGCCGCCGCGGCCTGGGGCGGTGGCGGTTGGTGCGGCCTGAGGATGCGGGTATGGGGCAGGTGCCGGTCATGGCGGCCAGGGCGGCTTGGGAGCGGATGCGTCCGGGGTTGTCTCCGGCCAGGGACAGTAGTTCGGCTGCGACGACGGTGCCTACGCCCTTGGTGGCGCGCAGGGCCGGGTTGGCTTGTAGGGTCAGGGTGTCGAGTAGGCGGGTGTGCTGGTTGATCTCGGTGTCCAGGTCGAGCCAGCGTCTAGCCAGGCAGCCCAGGACGGAGCGCACGATCTGGCCGGGGTCGTCTTGGGGGTCGGGCTGGTCCAGTGCGGCCAGCGCGTCCAGAAGGGCCCGGTCGTCAAGGCCCCGGTAGTCCTCGCGTACGCTGGTGGGGGCGGTGATCAGTAGGTCCTTGAGCTGGCGCATGGTGTCGCCCTGAGCGCGTACGGCCTGGCGGCGGGCGTTGTTGGCGGCGCGGATTGCGATTGAGGTGCCGGTGCCGGTCTTGGGTATCGGTAGTGATCCGTCATCCGCTGCGGCGGTGCGTGCGGCCCGGTAGGCGTCGATGGTGTCGGTCTTGCCTCTGGGGCGCTTGGGGGTGCCGGGGCGCAGGGCCTCGCGTACTTGCAGGCCCTGGGACAGTAGGTGGCTGGTCAGGGTCCTGCCGTAGGAGCCGGTGCCCTCCACCGCCACTAGTGCGGGCCGGCCGTGGCTGGTGATGAAGTCGTACAGGTCTTGGTGGCCTGCCGGGGTGGAGGGGAACTGGCGGTCCGCCAGCGGGTAGCCCAGGGCGTCCACTACGGCCGCGTGGTGGGTGTCGGCGTGGGTGTCCACGCCGGCGAACACGCTCGCCGACGCTCCCGGTCCGCCACCTGCGGCGTCGGTGTGGACATGCTCGGGTGTCCTTGTCATGATGAGTCCTGCCTCTCGCGCAGTATGTGGTGTGGGGACTGCGGCCGCCCGGGTCGTGCGCGGACAAGACGTTTACGGGACGATTCGTAGGACTGTTCAGGCTCCTATTAGGTCACGCGCCGGCCCGGGCGGCTGCGCTCGTCGGCGAGGCGGACAAATCACGCGAAAGGCACCACCACCGGCAGGCCAGTCAGTTTGAGGGTCACGCCCCACGACGAGCACAACCAACATAAACGTCAGTTTTCTGTGTAAGCGGGTTGTTGCTTACAGGTAGGGGCGGATTCGTTCGGGGTAGGCGGCGGTGAGTTGGGCGAGGGCTTGTTTCCAGTTGGTGGTGACTTGTCCTTCGACCATGCGGCCCTTGGCCTTGCGTTTGCTGGCGGGTAGGCCGGCTTCCTTGGCTCGTTCTCTGGCGCGCTTGTCCTCGATGTTGCAGATGGCCGGCCACAACAGCTTCACGGCGGCCTCGTCGGAGGGGAACTGTCCCCGGTTCTTCGAGACCTTGCGCAGCTGGTAGTTCAGCGACTCAATGGAGTTGGTTGTGTAGATGACCCGGCGCAGCATCGGCGGGAACGCCAGGAACGGCGTGAAACGCTCCCAGGCCCTCTCCCAGGTCGCCACCGCCCCTGGGGATACTTGCTGCTCCACTGGTCGGAGAAGTCGGCCAGTGCCTTCAGGGCGGCCTGGTCGTTGGGGGCGGTGTAGACGGGCTTGAGCGCTTTGGCAACCTGCTTGCGGTCCCCATAGGCCACGAACCGCATCCAGGGGCGCGTATCAGGTGCACGACGCAGGTCTGGACCAGGGAGTTGGGCCAGGTCGCCTCGGGTCGCCCCTGGGCAGGCCGACAAGTCCGCCCGGCACACGATAAGCACGTCCTTGATGCCGCGGTTGGCCAGCTGCGCGCACACGAGCCGCCCTTCAGCGAGGCTCCTTCCTCGGCCTGTACCCAGATGCCCAGCACGTGCAAGATAGCCGTCCATGCCCGTCACCTACGGCGATGTGGGCTGACCTGGTGGTCACGCGGTGGTCGGCGCGGACCCTGGGTGCGGATGGCACCCGTGGTAGATGACCGGGTAGAACTCCTCCAGGGGGCGGTTCTGCCACTCCAGGACCGCCTCGCACACGGCGTCGGTGACCTTACTGATCGCCCCCGGGCCGACCCCGCCCGCACCCAGGGTGGTCTCCAGGTGGTGGCGGATCTCCCGCACCGTCATGCCGCCCGCGTACAGGCTCACAATCATCGAGTCCAGGCCGCCCCGTGCGCCGCACGGTCCTTACGCACCAGGCGGGGCGTAAACGAGCCGGCCCGGTCCCGGGGGACCACGGGTCTCGAAGGAACCGACCTCGGAGTCGATCATCTTGGTCGTAGTGCCATTACGAGCGTTACCACGGGCGGCCTTGGTCGGCTCGCCTTTCTCGTAGCCCAGGTGGTCGGTCAGCTCCGCCTGCAGGCCCCGCTCCAGGGCTTCCTTCAACAGCGCCGGCAGCAGACCGTCAGCACCAGTGAGCTCCACATTGCCGGACCCGGGCCTGCTCAAACAGGTCATCCAACGCACCAGAGGCGGCTAGCTCCCGGGCCACACCACTACCAGTCGGAACGGTCTCAGACGGCGCGGTCTTCTTCTTCTCATCAGTCACAGTCATGACAGTAGGTCCTCTCAATCAGGGCTTACACAGACCATTGAACACGCCCCGACGGTACGTACCTCTGGGTGCCGAACCGTCACGAGAGGGTACGAATCGTCGATCACAACGTACGAACCGTCGCGTCAGATCTACCGCGCACACTAAAGCGCCACCAACTCAACCATCTCGGAATGTCATAAGTGCCGGCCATGGTGTGTCACCCCACCCGGCGGATGAACCGCCACACTCTCAAACCGGAAGCGCTGCATATCTATATTGCAGGCAACATTGCGGGTAACGTACCCAACAAACACAACGTATACAACGTATGCGCGGCGGGTATCGCGGTATTGAGTCGACTTGTCTGATGTCATAGGTCGTGTACCGTGCGGGCGATGACCAGTGAACAGGATGCCCGCGTGATACCGGCCCGGGTCGCCCGCAGCGGCGACGCCGCGCCCAGGGCGCGCACCCGCCCGCGTCCGGACTCTCCGCCGGTCTACTCAGCCGGGTCGGACAAGGTACTGGCCGCGGGCGCCCGCGAATGGGGCCTCGACGACGTCCTGGACGCCGTCTTCTTCGCCGTCGCCGCGCTGGCCACGCTCTGGCTGGCTTGGCTGCTGCTCGGCTCGGGCACCCGCCTGAACCCGGGGGCGATCGTCAACATTCTGCTGTTCTGGGCGGTGCTGTCCTACCTGGCTCTGCCCCGCCTGCATCAGATCCTCACCTGGCTGTACGTGCCCGACTACTTCATCGGCCGGACCCGCACCGCTGACGGCCTTCTGGGCGACCCGGTCAACCTCGCCGTGCTCGGTGACGAGGAGGACATCCACGCTGCGATGACGAAGGCAGGCTGGGTGCGCGCCGACCCCATCACGCTGCGATCGTCCTGGGGGATCGTCGTCTCCTCGCTGCTGCGCCGCTCCTACCCGGCGGCCCCGGTCTCCGACCTGCTGCTGTTTGGGCGCAAGCAGGACTTCGCATATCAGAAGGAGGTGGAGGGCAATCCCGCCCAGCGACACCATATCCGCTTCTGGCGCGTGCCCGAGGGATGGTTGATGCCGGGCGGCCGCCGGGTGGATTGGCTGGCCGGCGCGACCTACGACCGTTCCGTGGGGCTGTCCACCCTCACCCTCCAGGTGACGCACAAGATCGATGCCGATATCGACGTCGAACGCGACTACGTGGTCGACGACGTCCGCTGGGCGAATGATGCGGCATTGCTGGAGATATGGCCGGACTTCTTCACTGCCTACCACCACCGCAACGGCGGCGGCGACCGGATCGTCACCGACGGCGACCTGTATGTGCTGGATCTGGATCGTCTGGTTCCCGACTCCGGCGGCGAATTGCAGCAGGCCCGCAGGGCGGAGGCCGAGGTGCGCCGTCGACGCCCGGCGGAGCTGATCGTGGCCATGGGGCTGGTGGTGGCGGTTCTTACCGCTAATGCGCTGAGGCTGTTCGGCGGCGGGACCATTGATGAACTCGTTCGTGAGGTGGACGGTGCCGGCGCCGCCGACGGTCACCGGATCGTCATGACGACGGCGACGGTGACCACCGCCGTCGTCACGCTCGCGATTCTGGGTCTGGCGGTCGCGGTCTGGTTCGGGCATCCCCGCGCCAGGATCGCCCTGATGGTGGTGCTGAGTCTGAACATCGGCTCGGTGATGACCGCGATCTCCGCCGTCGGGGTCAGGCAGGCCGGATGGGGGCTGATCGCCGCCGCGGCGCTGGGAGTGCTGGCGCTGCTGGCGATGACGGCCAGGCCGGTTCCCCGCTGGGAGAGGGCACGTAAGGCCGAGCGGCTGCGGGCACGGGCCGAGTAATCCGTGAGTGATCTGTGAGGCTCCGGCCGTCTCACATGGTCATGTGCTCGTCGAGCAGGCGGCGTGCAGGTAACAGCCCACGACGAAGGATATGGACGGCAAACGCACTCGCGGAGGACCTGAGGGCTTGGATGACCTGCACGAGCCGCGCGGTGAAGCGCTCTGTGCAGGCAGTTCTGCCGAACGCGCAGGGGCCGCGTCGTGACAGCGCCTTTTCGACGTCGGCGCCTTAGGCTGGCCCCATGAGCGAGTACTTCGGGGGCAAGCGGGGCCAGGCCGCACCAGGGGGACTCCCGGAGAGCGGACGGTCTGAGCCCTGGACGCCCTTCCCGGGGCGCCGACCGGATTCCGTTTCCAGCGCTGACATTCCAGGCCGGTCCCGGCCCCGAGAACGCTCGCGCGGCCGTCATGTGGCGCCGCCGACGCCCGAGCACGTGCGCTTCGGGCTGCCGTTCAACGACATCCTGCCCCTGTGGCACGACGGCACCGACATCACCTGGCACCGCCCGCTCGACGAGGTTGACTTCGCCTCGATCCTCGGCCTGGGCTACGTGCAGACCGAACCCGGCCCCACCGCGACGCCCAAGGGCTGGCAGGAACTCGTTGAGACCGCCACCCTGCTGCCACCCGCTTCCGACTCCGACGACGGCCCCGTGCTGCGGTTGCGCGCGGTCACACCGTCGGGCCGTCGCGCGATCAACGACCCGGGCGACGGCGCCCCCATCCGCCTGTCTCCGGCGCTGCCGGCCCAGGAGGCCATGGGCGTGGCAAGCGGCTTGGACCGCACCAGCTTTGCCGTCCACATCGCTCGTCTCATGCTGCGGGCGGCGCGCGACGGCGCCATCCTGCTGTTCACGCTGCGCGCCCCCCGCGACCCCGAGGCGCACCACCTGTTGTCCGTGCCCAGCGAGGTGGACGCGCGCCAGGTCATGCACTTCCACCTGGGTACCTTGCTGGACATGGACGACGGCGCCTGGGCGCACGCCAAGCGGTCCGACAACATGACCCTGCTGGACCTGGACATCCCTTACCAGAGCCTGTTGTCCAACAACGGTCAAGGAGGTCAGGGGCTTGAGCTCGAGCGCCTGACCGACATGGCCCGTCCGGTCGTGGAGTGCCTGCTGCGCCCGGGCTTTCCCTTCGCACTGGGGTTCTCCGTGATCATGCCGACGGGGACATACTCGCCGTGACCGGCACCGATCTGCTGGCTGACGGCGGCTCCGGCCGCCCGCTGGTGCCGGACCTGGATGAGCTGCGTGCGGGTGTGGAGGCCATGCTGCCGACGCTGTTCGACTGAGGTTGCCCGGGAGGGCGTTGAGGGAGAGGGTGTTTCGGGAGGGCGTTTAGAACGCCGGTTCGCGGTCTGCTACGCCACTTAGCCGTTTGCTGTATACCTCCGCGCCCTTCAGCAGGCCGTTAACTAGCGTTGTTAACGGCAAAGTAGCGTAGTAAAGGCGCGGCGGGGTGGTGGGTGCTCACGGGTTGTCTGGGGCGGTGGCGTCGGTGCGGCGGGGAGGCCTGGAGGTGGCGAGAGCGGTGGTTGCGAGTGTTGCGTGTGATGCAGTTGGGGTGTGTGGGGTTGGTGTGGCGCACTCCTGAGGGTCACAATCCGGTCTACGGTACAAAGTGTGGTACGTTTTGACCTCGACTTTTCCGCATGACTTCGTTGAAAGTTGGTGGCTGGAGGGGTCTTTGGGGGTGTCGGTGGCGCTTGGCTTGTTTTCAACGAAAGGTGGTAGTTTTGGCCTGGTGCTAGTCGGTCTCGTGGGGTGCTTGCGGGGTCGGTGGCGATCTCGAGCCTGGAAGTGGCGGTATGGCGCGGTTTCCAGGGGTAGGGGTCAGGAAGCACCTCGCACCTCAAGGTGCATTAAGGCTCTACCTCCTGGGTGCTGTCAAGGGTTTTACCCTCGGTCAGGAAGCACCTCGCACCTCAAGGTGCATTAAGACCATATCTCCAGCGACGGAGGGGATCATATAGGTGGGTCAGGAAGCACCTCGCACCTCAAGGTGCATTAAGACCCGCACTCCAGGCACTTCAGCGTGACCTCCGGCTCGCGTCAGGAAGCACCTCGCACCTCAAGGTGCATTAAGACTCCATTCGTCGAGGCTTGTTTCGCAGGCATTCCTCCGTCAGGAAGCACCTCGCACCTCAAGGTGCATTAAGACCGCTGTCGCGATAACACGACATAGACCCCTCCGCTCGTCAGGAAGCACCTCGCACCTCAAGGTGCATTAAGACTCGATAGTTGCAGTCTGTCGGTCGAAGGTGAAACCTTCGAGTCAGGAAGCACCTCGCACCTCAAGGTGCATTAAGACGCAACGTCGCCGCTCTTCCTGTCGATCTTGTACCGGTCAGAAAGCGCCCGCACCTTAAGGTGCATTAAGACGGGCATCCGGTGATGCCGCCGGCGATTATGTCGGGCCAGGGAGCACCTCGCATCTCCAGACGCGACAAGGGCGCTTCCGGGGCGGGGCACGAGAACCGCGTCGTAGACGCCTCGGCCAGCACGCGCCGCCTCGGTGACGTAGGCTTGAAACATCGCCTCGACTCCGCCACCCTCCTGCCATGACCTCACGCCCACACGGCTCCACCGATCCCGCCAACCCAGATGCGGCGGCCCACGCCGCAGTCCCCGACCTGCCCGCGCCGCGCGATCCGGCCGCGCCCTACGGCGTCGTCATGGTGTGCACCGGCAATATCTGCCGCTCCGCCATGGCTGAGGTCGTGCTCATCGATCGCCTCACCGCCGCGGGCATCCCCACCGACGGTCCCGGCGGCGTCGTCGTCACCTCTGCGGGCGTGTCCGACGAGGAGTCCGGCAACCCCATGGACCCCCGCGCCCGGCAAGTCCTGGCCGAGGGCGGCTACGGCGTCGGTGCCGACCCGACTGCGCGGGCTACCGCCACGGCGATCGCCGACCACGCCGCCCACCGCATCAGCGACGTCGAACTACGCCGCGCCGACCTGGTACTCGCCATGACCGCCGCGCACCACCGTGCCCTGATGCGTCGGGGCGAGCGGCTCGGCGTCGACCCCGCACGCATCCGCATGTTCCGCGAGTACGACCCGACGGCGGCCGGCGCGCTTGGCGCACCCGGACGCGCGGCGAACCTGGATGTGCCCGACCCCTGGTACGGCACCATGGCAGACTTCATCGACACCCTCGACGTCGTAGAACGCGTCAGCGACGCCCTCGCCCCCGCGCTCACGGAGCTGGTGGCCGGCTGACGGTTGTTGCCGCCGTGGGCGCGGCGCGCCCCCGCGCTCGCGGAACCGGTGGGAGCCTCCGGCACACGGTGAGCGGCGCCGCTAAGTCCGGGCCGGACGCCCAGTCGGCATCCCAGTCTTCAACCCAGCCGCTCGGTCAGCCAACCGGTGAGCGTGCCCAGGTACTCCTCACGTACCGGCGAGGGCGACAGCACCAGGTCGTGCACGCCGCCGGGGATCTGCACCACGGTGACGTCCTCGCCCAGGAAACGGGAGCGCTCCACGATCTGCTCCACCGACAGCACCGTGTCGCAGCGAAGCGCCTCCTGTCGCGAAATTCCCGGCCCGCCCGACGCCGTCGAGCAGCACACCAGCACGGGCACGCCGATGCCGAGCCCGTGGCGTACCTCCCGCTGAAGTCGGCGAATGCCCGCCAGGAAGCCGGCCCGCACGGGGAACGACGGCGAGGGCTTCAGCGTCAGGTCCCAATCCCACTCACCGCCCCAGCGGCGGTGCAGGGTCCGGGCGTAAATGTCCACCTCAATCGGGCCGGGATCGGTGTTCGCGGGGATCGAGGCGGCGGCGTCGGCATCCTCCTGCGCACCCGTGGCGGGGTCCTGGCCGGGTGTGGCGGCGGGATCCGCGGCAGCCTGCTCAAGCTTAGTGTTCTCACTGGGGTTGTCGATGATCCGGTCCGGATCGCGCCGGGAGAGCAGGTCAATGAAGGCGGAGCCATAGGAGCGCACCAGGCCGGAGGAGTTCAGCTGCAACCAGGGGGAGTTCAGCGTGACCGCCTCGACCGAGCCAGGATGGTCCCCGGCCCAGATGGCCGCCTGCAGCCCGCCGGTGGAATGGCCGTTGAGCACCACCGTGGAGTGCCCGTGCTCGCTGCGGATAATGCGCAGCGCCTCAGCGATCTCCTCGTCATGCACCCGCAGGTCGCGCACGTCGTGCGGGGACCAGTAACCCACTCCGGCCCGACCACAGGCGCGCAGCTCCAGCGCATAGAACTCATAGCCGGCGGCCAGGAAGGCGTCGGCCAGCCAGGTCTGGAAGAAGTAGTCGTTGCGTCCGTGCAGGTACAGCACGGCCCGCTCGTGGCGGGGGGTGCCTGGCTGCCCCGCCGATCCCGGAGCGGGCGCCGCGCCCCGTTGGTGCACGAGCACGGCGTGGTCCGCACCCGGAGCGGCCGGGGACTCAGCCACCGGAATGGTGCGGGCAACCCAGGGCTCCCCCAGGATGTCGGTTGACAGCTTCGGCGCAGGCCCGGCCGGCGCAGCGCTGGGGGAGGAGGCGCGGCTGGTCGGCTCCGGCCGCGGGGCAGGGGTCGTCGCGTTCGTGGGTGCCATGGCTGCATCCTGTCACGGACGGCCTCATAGCGGTCGGTCGCTACCGGTGGCTAGTGCCGGCCGATGCGCAACTTCTACCGATCTCGGCGGTTATATCGACCGATCTCGGCGAAGTGATGCGTGCATCGTTTTGCGCGCCCCGCTTGCCTCGGGTGCCACCCGCCGCCTAACGTTGGCGCAGACCATCCAGAGCAACCGAGAGACCTGGCTCATCGACGTTGCAGCAACCCCCGTTCACGGTGAGGGTGCTACCGCCAGGACCGATGGAGGACTACGTGACGCAACCACCTGCATCCGATACACCCGGCACGCGGGTGCTGGACCGGGACGGCGCCGCAGTAGCTGAGCCCATGATCTCCCTGCGTGACGTCCACAAGGTGTACAAGCTCCCGGGCGGGAAGACTGTACGCGCCCTGGACGGTGTCACCCTGGACGTGCAGGCCGGCTCCATTCACGGCATCGTCGGCACCTCCGGCGCCGGTAAGTCAACCCTGGTGCGCTGCCTGACCAGCCTTGAGCGCCCCACCTTCGGGGAGGTTCGCGTCGCGGGGAAGAACATGACCGACCTTTCCGCCCGCGACCTGCGCGAGGCCCGCCGCGCCATCGGCATGGTCTTCCAGCACGCCAACCTCCTGGACTCGCGCACCACCGCCCAGAACGTCGCCTACCCGCTCGCCCTGGCAGGCGTACCCAAGGGGCAGCGCCATGACACGGTCGTCCGGATGCTCGACCTGGTGGGCCTGGCAGACCGCGGCTCCTCCTACCCCTCCCAGCTCTCCGGCGGCCAGAAGCAGCGCGTCGGCATTGCCCGGGCGCTCGCGGACCAGCCCCCCGTCCTGTTGTGCGACGAACCCACCAGCGCCCTGGACCCGGAAACTACCCGCCAGATCCTCGGACTCATCCGGGACGTGCGCGACCGCCTGGGCGTCACGGTCGTCATCATCACCCACGAGATGAGCGTGGTGCGTCAGATCTGCGACTCCGTGAGCCTGCTTGAGGCGGGCCGCGTGGTCGAGTCCGGCCCGATTGAGGCGGTCGTCTCCGACGTCGATTCCCGCCTGTCCCACGAGCTGGTCCCCACCCCCGAGATCCCCGAGGGGAGCCTGCCCGACGGCGACGTCGTCATCGACGTCGCGCTCACCGCCCGCCCCGGCCAGCCGGCTGCCGCGCAGGTGCTAGCGCTCGCCGCCGAGCGGGGCGCCGACGTCGCCGGCGGCCTGTTCGAGACCCTCGGGTCCGCGCAGGTTGGGCGCCTGGCCCTCACCGTCCGCGCCGAACAGGCGGCGGGCACGCTCACCGCCCTGCGCCAAGCGGGCGTCACCGCGGAGGTGCGCGCATGAACATGCTGATCAATTCCGTTAATCCTGCTGGAATCCTCGCCCTGGCTGCCAGCGGCGATGACACCTGGTTCAACAACCCGGCGATTCAGCGCAAGCTCGCCCCGGCCACCCTGGAGACCTTCCAGATGCTCGGCGTGTCCGGGGTCCTGACGATTGTGCTCGGCATGCTGCTGGGCCTGGCGCTGGTCACCACCGGCAAGCGGGGGCAGCACGCCAACCGGGCCGTGTACGAGGTGCTGTCCCAGATCGTCAACATTGGGCGCTCCATGCCCTTCATAATCCTGATGGTGGCGCTCATTCCCTTCACGCGCGCGCTCGTGGGTACCTCACTGGGCTGGGGTGCGGCATGTGTGCCGCTGACTATCGGCGCGATCCCCTTCTACGCCCGCCTGGTGGAGACCGCGATCAACGACGTCGACCACGGCAAGGTTGAGGCGGCCCTGATGATGGGTGCGTCCGACCGCCAGATCACTTGGGGCGTGCTGGTCCGTGAGGCCCTGCCCACCCTCATCCAGTCCGCGACGGTCACCCTGATCACACTGCTCAGCTACACCGCCATGGCGGGGACCGTGGGCGGCGGCGGCCTGGGCGACCTGGCCATCCAGTACGGCTACCGGCAGAACGCCTCCGACGTCATGGTGATCGTCGTCGTCCTGATCGTGTTCGTGGTTGCTGTCATCCAGGTGTGTGGCGACATGCTCAGCCGGCTGGTCGACCACCGCTGAGCCTCGACCAGCCGGAGTCCCGGGGCGATGCCCCGACGGCTCGGCTCGTAAACCATGGTGCCGACGCCTCGCTGCGCACGTTCGCGCCAGTCATGGAAATACGCGCAGCCTTCACGACTTCAAGACAAGGAACCAAAGTCATGGGACTCACTATCTCCCGCCGCAGCGCCCTCGTGGGCGGCGTCGCGTCCGCTATTGCCCTGACCCTGGCCGCCTGCTCCGGCAACTCCAGCGGCGTTGACGGCATCAGCGTCGACGGCGACACGGCCACCATAAAAATCGGCGCGTCCTCCCAGCCCCACGCTCAGATCCTCCAGTGGGTGCAGGACAACCTTGCCGCCGACGCCGGGATCAGCCTCGACATCGTAGAGATCGAGGACTACAACATCCCCAATGCCTCGCTCAGCGACGGCTCCCTGGCGGCGAACTTCTTCCAGACCCCCAACTTCCTGGAGCAGCAGAACGAGGAGAAGGGCTACGACCTGGTGGCCATCGCTGACGTGCACATCGAGCCGATGGGTATCTACACCGACAAGGGCTACAGCTCAGTCGACGAGGCCGCCGAGGGCGGTACGATCGTGCTCAACAACGACCCCGCCAACACCGCCCGCGGCCTGAAGCTGCTGGAGTCCGCTGGCCTGATCACGCTCGACCCCGACGTCGAGCTTCACACCACCCTTGACGTCACCGAGAACCCGAAGAAGTTCGACCTGATCCCGGTCGACGGCGCCCAGACGCCCCTCTCGATGGCTGATTCAGAATTGGCCGTGATCAACGGCAACTACGCGCTCGGCGCAGGCCTGAACCCCAGCGAGGACGCTCTCGTCCTAGAGCCCAGTGGGGAGTCCCCCTACGCCAACCAGCTCGTGGTGCGCAGGGCCGACAAGGACAACGAGTACCTGCTCAAGCTCGCCGGACTGCTGAACACCGAGGAGCTGCGCACCTACATCGAGGAGACCTGGACCGACGAGTCCGTGGTCCCCGCCTTCTGAGGCGCATCCGCTACCCGCGGGCGCGGTGGGCTGACTGCGGCTGCTGTGCGGGTTGGTTGCGCTCAGGCTGACAAGGTCGTGTTCGGTAGGCGTCGGCCTGCCGGGCACGACCTTGTCATCCCCGAGCATCCCGAACGTGGAGGGGACCGGTGAGGGCGGCTTGCCGAGCACAGGACGTATTCGGGCTTGTCCGTCGGGTTGCGGGTGTGGGCTCGGCCGACTCCCGGCCTCGTGCTTGGACTTGGGCCTGGGCGGGGACGACACCGTTGACATGGTGCCTACATGCGTTGGCTCCGAGTAGGCCGCGTACCTTAACCGCATGGCCACGAGGTTGGCCGTGCCCCTGCCCGATCCAGTGTCTGACGGGGTGCTGCCCGGGGCGCCGCCCTTACCGCGGCTCACCCGGAAGACTGGAGGACTCGGGCGGCAGGTAGCGATTCGCGCGGTGAGACGGGGCGAGCTTGATCAGGAGGCGGGGCGGTAGCCGATCAGCGTGCCGGTGGCCGGGTCGTAGCCGATGGCGTAGTCCTCGGCTACGAGGTCGAAGAGGGCGCCCGAGCTCGTGTCCATCCCGGGGAAGGTGATCTCCTCTCCGGTGTCGGCGTTGTACATCAGGCGGAAGGTCAGAACATCCTGGGCGTCGGCTGCCCCGAGGCCGGCCGTCATTACGGTGCGGTCCTCAGAGATATGGATTGCTGACAGGCAGGAGAGGTCGTCGGTGAACTGCGTAACCTCAATCGTTCGTTTGTCAATGACCTCAACCGACTGGGCGCAGTTGTTGTCATCGCGGTTCACTATGCCGAGCAAGGTCTCGGTTGAGCCGTCGGCGAATCGGTCCTTAAGCTCAGCCTGCGAACGTGCCCTGTAGGTGCTGACAGACGACTGATTGTTGGCCCCAGCCTCGCTGTCCGCATAGGAGTCGATTGGCTCGCCGCCTTCAGGGGGAAATGCGTAGACAGTGTTCCGGTTGCTGAAGTCGGTCAGATAAATCATCCAGCCATCGGTCGTCGCATAAGTGCCGTACCCGACGATGTTCTCCTCCGGGACCGGGATGGTGAGGGGAACCCGCTCACCGGTGTCGATGTTATGTATGGTGCGGCTCCCGAGAATGCAGTACCGTTGGCCATCACGTACAAATACCGTTTGGTAGAAGTTTGACACGTACTGGAAGTAGCGTTCGGGGTACTCCATGGTTGCGGTCCACTGCGGTGTATCCGGCTGGTCCTCGCGATACGCGGTGCATTTGCCGCCGGAGGCGCAGGCCATGGCAATGTCCTCGGCGATCATCACGCCGTCGCTGGAGGACCAGGGAGCCTCGCGGGTCTCGCCGGTGTCCAGGTCGTACAAGGTGGTGTCATGGATGAGAGTGTTCTTGCCCCACATGAGGTAGGCGGGCTTCATGGGGATGTCGAAGTCGTCGCCCGTGTCCCCCGCATCCGTGGAGGCGTCGACCTGAGCCGACCAGGACTTGGCTGCGCCCGAGTCAGACAGCGCGTACGCCGTGAGCGTCGCATCGGCGGGATTGTCCCCGGTCTCAAGGGTGAGTAGATGACCCGGGACAGTTATGACCTGGGCGTTGGCGGCCACCGTGGTGGTCCAGGTCTGCTCCGCCCCGGCAGTCCAGTCCGGGGACGGTGAGATGTAGGTGACCAGGTCGGTGGCGGCCGGTGTGGCGTAGTCCTTTCCGCGCCCCAGCGCCAGGCCGCCCCCGAGCACCACACCGAAGGCCAGCAGCCCCGCCAGGATGGCGGTGCCGATGGCTCGTGGGCTGAGCCGGTCCTGGTCGGCGGGCGCAGGGCCAGACTGCCCGGGGAACGGCGTCGGGGAAGTCATGGTCTCGATGCTAAATGCTTCGGTCGCCGCACAGAAGCGGGCGGGCACGGGGAGAGGTGCCCACCGGCCCGACGGTGCCGTGCCTTTAAGGGTGCCGCCTTCAGTCCACGATGCCGTACAGGCGGTCGCCGGCGTCGCCCAGGCCGGGCACGATGTAGGCGTGCTCGTTGAGGCGGTCGTCACGGGCAGCGGTGACCACGGTTACATCGGCCCGGTCGCCGATGGCCGCCTCCAGGGTGGCGATGCCCTCCGGCGCGGCGATCAGGCAGATGGCGGTGACATTACGGGCGCCGCGCTCCAGCAGGTAGTTGATGGCGGCCACGAGGGTGTGGCCGGTGGCGAGCATGGGGTCGACGACGAAGCACTGCCGCCCGGACAGGTCATCCGGCAGGCGGTTGGCGTAGGTCTCCACCTCCAGGGTGTCCTCATTGCGCTTCATACCCAGGAAGCCGACCTCGGCGGTGGGCAGCAGCCGGGTCATGCCCTCGAGCATGCCCAGCCCGGCGCGCAGGATCGGCACGACGATTGGTCGCGGCTCGGCCAGGTGCCGACCGGTCGTTTCCGCCACGGGCGTCTTGATGCGGATCTCCTCCGTGCGCACGTCGCGGGTGGCCTCGTAGGCGAGGAGAGTGACCAGCTCGTCAACGAGTTGGCGGAAGACGGCCGAGGGGGTCTTCTCATCGCGCAGGACAGAGAGCTTGTGGTCAATGAGCGGGTGATCGGCAACGTGCAGGCGCATGGGTCAAGCCTAGATGAATCGTCCCCCGGGGGAGGGGCGGTCGGCCGGGTCGGCGCGACCGCCCCTCCTGGAGGTCAGTCGGCTCAGACGGTCTCGGCGGCGCCCAGGTACTCCAGCCAGCGCTCGTAGTGGTCCAGGACGTCGTGGGCGACCTGCTCGCGCGACCAGTCCATCACGTCGTAGCCCTGACCGCCGCCGCGGGGGCGCACCTCCAGGCGGACGGTGAGGTCGTCGGCCTCGTGGACTACCACGCCGAAGGCCGGCACCGGCGCCTGCACCATGCGCACCGCGTAACGGAAGTGGGAGCCGGTGAGGCGCTCGCCCTGCGTCTCGGTCGCCTGCACCAGCGTGGGCGGGGGCGTGACCACGAGGGTGGCCGAACCGAGGAAGTTGCGTACGTCGTCGGGGTCCTGCGCCTCGGGGCCTGCGACGACGACCTCGGCCACCAAGTCCTCCTTGCGCAACTCGTCGGCGACCGCCTCCAGGGCCGGGACTACGCGGTTGGACATGGCGCGCTGGGCGCGGGCGGGGGAAACAATGTCGAAGGTGTGCGACAGCCGGTCGCGCCAGGGGATCCGGTTCATGCCGGCGGCGGTGCCCGTGGCCCCCAGCAGGCGGTTGCGGTTGGCGATGCCGCGGGCCTGCTCGCGGGTGGCCTCGGTGCGCATTGCCCGCCACAGCCCCGCCATGACGGCGATGATCACGAAGGAGAACGGCAGGGCCATCACGATCGTTGCCTGCTGCAGGATGGGGATGCCTCCGGCCACGAGCATGGCGATCGTGAGCACGCCGGTCAGGGCCGCCCAGAAGATGCGCAGCCAGGCGGGTGCGTCCTGCGGGTCACCGTGGTAGGTCGGCAGCGCGCGGCTGGACAGGTTGGCCATTACCAGGGCTCCGGAGTCGGCGCTGGTGACGTAGAACAGGATGCCGATGAACAGGGCCAGGGCGATCAGGAACTTCCCTCCGGGCAGGTAGCCGAGCAGCGTGTACAGCCCCTGCTCCGGCTGCTCCACCGTCAGCTCGGCGAACTCGAGGTTGCCCGAGCGGATCAGGTCCAGGGCGCTGTTGCCGAAGATCGACACCCACATGGTGACGTAGGAGAAGGGCAGCACCAGGGAGCCGACCACGAACTCGCGCACGGTACGGCCGCGCGAGATGCGCGCCAGGAACATGCCGACGAAGGCGGCCCAGGTGATCCACCAGGCCCAGAAGAACAGTGTCCAGCTGTTGAGCCACTCGGTGGGACGGTCATAGGCGTAGGTCTCCAGGGTCAGGCCTGGGAACTGGGTGACGAAGTCGCCGATATTGCCCACCAGGGCATCAATCAGGAAGGAGGTGTTCCCGGTCAGCAGCACCCATAGGGCCAGCCCGACGGCGAGCAGCACGTTGATGTTGGATAGCACGCGTACACCCCGGTCGACGCCGGAAACGGCGGAAACGGTGGCCATGAGGACGCTCAGGGCGATCAGGCCGATCTGGGTGGCGGTCCCCTGCGGCAGGCCGAACAGGATGGTGAGGGCGACATTCAACTGGACGACGCCCACACCGAGCGAGGCGGAGATGCCAACGGCCCCGCCTACCAGGGCGGCGGCGTCGACGACGTCGCCGAGCCGACCGTCCACGCGTTCGCCGAGCAGCGGGCGCAGGGTGGAGCGGACCGCCAGCGGCTGGTGGCGGCGGTAGGCGAAGTAGCCAAGTGCCATGCCGAGGATCGAGTACAGGCCCCAGCCGCTGATGCCGTAGTGGAGCAGGGTCAACACGATGCCGTTGCGCGCCGCCTCCACGGTCTGGGCGTCACCGGTCGGCGGGCTCATGTACTGGGCCACCGGTTCGGCGACCGCATAGAACATGATTCCCGTACCCACGCCCGCGGCGAAGAGCATGGCGGCCCAGGAGAAGGTGGAGAAGTCCGGGGTGGAGTTGTCCGGGCCCAGGCGGATCTTCCCGAACTTCGACAGCGCCAGGACGATCACGAACAACAGCGCTGCCGTCACCAGCAGGATGTAGAAGGAGCCGAACCAGCGTCCGGCCCAGGAAACGGCAGCATTGAAGGCAGCTGAGACCGTCTCCGGGGCGATGATCGCGGCGCCGGCGATGGTGGCGATGATGGCTGCTGAGACGGCGAAGACCACCGTGTTGAGTCTGCGCTGCTCAGGGGCTGCGGATGCTAGTGGTGTTGGCTGATTGCTAGTCGTGCTAGGGGAATCAGACACGTGGCACTCCTTGATGCAGGGTATGCGTCACCATTGTGCTGTTGATGCACTGCTGGTGTGATCGGCGTGCACATGGCCTTCAACGCGTGACCATGAGGACGTTTACAAGATTGTGAATCTTTCAGGGTTTGTGCGCGTCCGCAAGTGAAGGCCCCTGGGGCGGCTACGTTGGGTGGACTTGACAGCCGCATGAGGTCAGCGATAAATGGGCGTCGGCGAGATTCTTCCCACATTTCCCTTCCGCGCCTCGCAAACTGCCCGATGATGCGGCCCTGTTGAGGCGCCGGATTGGGCTCTGACCCGATCGAGGGGCGGAAGTGGACTGTGGCAGGGTGGGGGTGTGACTCTTCCAGGTATCACCCAGCGGCGCTACCACGGCGCCATGCGTCGGGCGCTGGCGCTGGCGCGCGCGGCGGGCGAGTCCGGGGAGGTGCCCGTGGGTGCGGTGGTGCTGGCACCCGGTGGCGCAGTGCTCGCCGGGGCGGCCAATGCTCGTGAGGCGCAGAACGACCCGACGGCGCATGCCGAGATCCTTGCCCTGCGGGCGGCGGGGGCGGTGCTGGGCAGGTCTCACCTGGATGGCTGCACCCTGGTGGTCACGCTGGAGCCGTGCACCATGTGTGCAGGTGCTGCTCAGCTGGCCCGCTTGGAGCGGGTGGTGTTCGGCGCGTGGGAGCCGAAGACTGGTGCATGCGGCAGCATGCGGGATGTGCTGCGTGATTCGCGTGCCAATCACCAGGTGGAGGTGGTGGCCGGGCTGTGCGCGCAGGAGTCCGAGACGTTGCTGCAGGAGTTCTTTGCCTCACGGCGCCCCGGGTAGTGCAGCGGACGGTTCCGGTACTGGCCGGCCGGGGTGCCGTGAGCGACTTCGCAGGCCGTGTGGGTGCGCTTGGGGCCTGCGGGCATGTAGGCTCTCTTTCGAAGGTAGCGTGTCCGAGCGGCCGAAGGTGCAGATCTCGAAAGTCTGTGTGGTTCATAGCCACCCTGGGTTCGAATCCCAGCGCTACCGCCAAACCGATCCCCGGAATCCAGGCGAAAAGTCGGAGTCCGGGGATCTTTTCATGTAGCGCTTCCCCGCCGTGGGGACCCAGTGCGTACAGCGGAACGGGTACAGCGGAACAAGCATCGCCCGGGTGCTATGCGCCCGCCGATCGTTGTCGGCACAGCTTCGGGTTCCTGCCAGGGCCTGGTTCGGTGCCGCCGCGCAGCCATAAAGTCAGCGCCATGACTGCGACGAATCCGCCCGTGCACCCGGCCGACTCCGAAGACGCGTCGATCGAGCTTTACCGCCGGCTGTGCGACGCCATGGTTGCGGCGGACACGGCCGCCATCGACGCCCTGCTCACCGAGGACTGCGTGCTGACCCATATGACCGGCTACCCCCAGCCCAAGGTCGAGTGGCTGTCCGACATTCGCGAAGGCACTCTGGCCTACCACGCCTCGCAGTTCGTCTCTGCAGAGACCGGAACCTCCGACGGATTCCCCGTGGTCCGCGGCCGCTCCCGCACCGAGGCTACGGTTTGGGGCGTACGCGGCACCTGGAACCTGCAGATCCTCGGATACGTGGTCCCGGATTCCGCCGCCGGCACCGCGCGCAACCCGACCGGGTGGCGCTTCCGCCGCCTGGACGCGAGCCGGTTCTAGACGGTGTCATGAAATGCACCGCTTTACGCCCAGCCGTTGCCGTATCTGCCGAGTCACTCGCGGGATCATGCGATTAGGCGTACCTGAAGAGGGTAGGCACTTGGAAAAGTGGTGCATCTGGTGACAAGGGCGAGCTCCTAAGGCGAAGGGACACCGCTAGCTAGGGCGTCTGCCGGTGCCGCGGGTGGCCGGCGCGGTCCACGGGTCCTCCGGCCAGGCATGCTTGGGGTAGCGCCCGCGCATCTCGGCGCGCACCTGCGGGTAACCATTCCGCCAGAACGAGCGCAGGTCATCGGTGATTGCCACCGGTCGCCGCGCCGGGGACAGCAAGTGGATCACCACGCCCACGCGCCCGTCCACGATCCGCGGTGTATCAGCCCAGCCGAAGCACTCCTGCACCCGCACCGCCAGCACCGGACGTTTCAACGCCTCGCCTCGCTCGTCCAGGTAGTCCACGCGCACCTGCGAGCCCGACGGCACCAGGAGCCGCTCCGGCACCAGCTCTTCCAGGCGCGCGGCCTCGGGCCAGGGCAGAAGGGCGCGCAGGCACGCCGTCATATCCAGTCGGCTTAGGTCCAAGTGCCCGCCGGACTTGTCCGCCAGCGCCTGCACGCCCGGAACCAGCCACTCGCGCACCCGCTCCAGGAGTGCCGCGTCCCCCACGTCCGGCCAGGGTCCACCCAGCTCCCGGTGCAGCAGCGCCAGCCGCGCCCGCAGCTCGGCGCCGCCGCGCCAGGGCAGCACGCCAAGCCCCTCGTCGCGGCACCGCTTGATGACGGCGTCCGCCACCTGCGCCGGTGTCGGTGCCCCGGCGGAAACGGAGGTCAGCGAGATCGCACCCAGACGGCGCACCCGTTCCACCCGCAGCCGGTCCCCGTCCCAGCGGGTGTGCGCGTCCTCGGTCAGCCAGGCATCGGCCACCGCCAGCGCGAGCGTCTCATCAATCGGTGCAGCCGCGCGGATCGTCGCGTCTGCAGTTCCCGGGGTGCGGTCTACGTCGGCGACCGACAGCCACAGGGCGGAGGCCAGCGCAGAACCAGGCGGCAGTCGCAGCCCGGTCCCGCCGACGCTCGCATAGCCGGCGGACCGCCCCGCAGCCGGTGCTGGGCCACGACGGCGGGCAATCCACTCCGGGTGCGCCAGCGCCGCAACCAGCCCGACGGCGTCAGCTGCCGCCGGGCCAATCAGTCCACCCATGCCGGGGCAGCGTCGTTGGCCGCCTTCGTGCCGGCCCCGCTGCGCTCTGCGCCAGGCTGGGTGGTGGCGGCTGCAAGCGGGGCGGCGGATTCCCCGGCCGGGTGCCGACGTGCAGCCTGTTCCAGGCGTCGCGCCTCCTCCCTCCAGGCTCGCTCCTCCGGGTCACGGCGGACGCTGCGCGCCAGCTCGGTCAGGTCGGCTTGGGGTGCGCGCAGGTCGGCGCTCAGCAGCGTGGTCGCCTCGGCGGCGCGCCGCAGGCCGATCGCGCCGGTGGCCGCCAAAAGCGCCCGTGCCAACCGCACGTCCGCCGGGATGGCGGCCACGGCGCGGCCCAGCGCGGTCACGGCGCCGGCGTCAAGCAGGCCAAGGCGGCGCAGCGTGTCGGTGGCCGCTGCCAGTGCCGGGGCGGGCGGCGGGTCGATCCAGGCCAGCTCCTCCCCTCCGGGCACGCCCCAGGCGGCCAGCTCCAGGGCGGTACGGGTCAGGTCCGCGGTCAGGATCTCAGGGGTCGGCGCGGCGGCGGCTCGTGCCCAGTCCACCTGTGTGCAGCAGCGGTAGACGGCGCCAGGCCCGGTGCGCGCTGCCCGCCCGGCCCGCTGGATGCCGGCCGCCCGGGACTCGCCAACAGTCACTAGGCCGGACATGCCCCGGGCCACGTCCAGGCGCGGCTCGCGGGCAAGGGTGGCGTCCACGACGATGCGTACGCCCGGCACCGTCAGGGAGGACTCGGCCACGTCGGTGGACACGATCACCCGCCGCGCCCCGGCCACCGGCGCCAGCGCGGTGTCCTGGGCAGGGGCGGGCAGGCGCCCGTGCAGCGGCAGCACCCGAACGGTAGGTGCGTTACGACCGGCTGCGCTTACGGGCTGTGCCTCGTCGCCCCGGACGGCCTCGCGCAGCCGGGCGACGACGTCGTCGACCTCGCGGGCGCCGGGCAGGAAGACCAGCACATCCCCGTCCCGCTCCGCCAGCGCGCGCAGCACTGTGGCGGCCACGTGCGCGAGGAACTCTCGCGGCACCCCGCGCGGACCGAGGCGGGAGGTGCCCGACGGCGGCGGCGCCCAGAACTCCTCAAGCGGGTGCAGCACGCCGGGCACCTCAACCACCGGTGCCGGAGTGGCGGCGCCGCCTAGTAGTACGGGCAGGCGCGTCAGGTCGGCAGTGGCGGACATGGCGACCACCGTCAGGTCCTCGCGCAGGGCGGCGCGCGCATCCAGCAGTAGCGCCAGCAGCAGGTCCGACTCCAGGGAGCGCTCGTGCACCTCGTCCAGGATCACCGCGGACACGCCGGCAAGCTCCGGGTCGCCCTGCAGGCGGCGCAGCAGCAGTCCGGCGGTGACCACCTCAATGCGGGTGCGGGCCGAGGTGCGGCGCTCGCCGCGCACCGCGTAGCCGACCGTCTCACCGACATCCTCGCCCAGCAGGGAGGCCAGGCGGCGGGCGGCGGCCCGTGCGGCCACGCGTCGAGGTTGGGTGACGATGACGCGGTCGGGGCGATGCGCGTCGACCTGCCCGTCGGCGCCTACGACAGGGTGGGCGAGGGCGTCTGCTACCAGGGGCGGGACGAGCGTGGTCTTGCCGGTGCCGGGCGGAGCGGTGACCACGACGGCAGATGCGGGTTTGCTGGTGGTGGACGTGGATGTGGCGACGTCGGACGTGGATGTGGGGAGGGCGGCCCGCGGCGATAGCGGGGTGGTGGGTGTCGGCTGGTTCATGGCGGCGTCTGCTGCGGCGTCGTGGTCCGAGCCAGACGTGAGCAGTGCGCGCAGTCGGGGCAGAGCGGCGACGACGGGCAGACCTGGCGGGTCGGCCAGGAGTCGGGCGACGGGGTCCGCGGTCTGCTTCACCCGCCCATCATGCCCGCATCCACGGCGCGCGCACCTACCGCGAGCGCACGACGGGCTTGCACGACGCCGGGTGCTGCCGCCTCCACGCGGCGGGTGAGCGCAGGTGACCAGATGTCACGGTGGGCAAGCAAGCTTGACATGAGCGACGATGTCAAGCATGCTAGTCATGTCAAGGGAGCTGGACGTGAGCTGCTGGGTTGATCCCGGTGGCTGCGCCTCCGTGAATACGGACACGAAGCCCCGTCTGAAAGCTGATCCGAAAGGACTCCGCCATGAACTGGTTAGCTGCGCAAACGATGAGGACCCGCCTGATTGTGATCGTCGCTGCGGCGTTGCTGGTAGGCGCCGTGATCGCCACGGTCCTGCCCGGTCAGCGCCGCTTCTTGCTCGACCTCGGCCTCGGGCTGACCATCGGCGGTGCGCTGGCGGGTGTGTTGTATGGGCTTGTCCGCCGCTACGCCCGGCGCCGCTCCGGGGCTCCGGCAGTGTCTGTGGGCTCCCCGGAGATGACTGGCCTGTGGGCTGCCCTTTTGCAGCTCGGCCTGGGTGCCTCCCTCGCTGCCCAGCTGGTTGGCTCTACGAATGGAAGTCTCGTGCTCAGTGGCGCAGGAATCGCCGTTCTGCTTGTTAGCGTCGCAGGCAATGCGGTGGTCGTTGCCGCCCGGGGGCAGGTGAATGGGAAAGCGGAGGCGTGAGCTGTTCTCCCTGCGCTAGGGTCAGCCGCTCCTGCGGTATCAGTCTGCGGTTGCGGACCGCGGCAGGCCCTGCCTCGCGCGCCAGGGCCTGCCGCCGGAGCCTTCGCTACTATCGTGCTGAAGCTACAGAGGAGTCCGACGATGGAGAACGACGTGCGCGCCCTGCGCGAGGCCAGGGGTCTCACCCAGGCCCAGCTGGGAGAGGTCGTCGGCGTGTCCCGCCAGTCCATCAACTCCATTGAGAAGGGCCGCTATGACCCGTCCCTGCCGCTGGCCATTGCCATCGCCCGCTACTTCGGCAAAGCAGTCGAGGAGATCTTCCATGCCTGACCTGCCCGACGGCGCCGGTACGCCCGCCGCCGACGCTTCCGGCAACCGTCATGCGCCGGAGCATGCGCCTGAACGTGGCAACTCGCGCATCCCCGCGGTGAGCAACCCGCAGGCGGCGGCGAAGGCGGCTCGGCGGCGCAAGACAAGGACTATCACCGCAGTCCTCTCTATTGTCATGCTCATAGTCGTTACGGTCGCCTGGGTGTATGACCCCGCGCGCCGTGAGGCGGACTCCCTGAGTGGTTACGTCAGCGGTGTCGCGATGGGTATCTTCGCCCTCTGGCTGATCGGCAGGTGGGTGCGTCGGCGCGGCGGCAGCTCCTACTCGCGCGCGCTGGACGGCACCCAGGACGAGCGCGATGAGCAGATCTGGAAGTCCGCCTGGGCGATGACCGGGAAAGTGGCCTGGTACGTGGTCCTGGGGGCGGTGATCGTCGCGCTGCTCGGTGCGGAGATCGACCTGGGCACTGCCGCCGTCGGCGGCATGTGGATCAACATCGTGATTCTGTACGGCTCGCGCTTCTACTACGAGCGCACTATGTGAGCGGGTCCGCGCTGCGCGCACGTAGCGTGCCGCCGCGGCCATGCGGCCATGCGGCCATGCAGCCATGCAGCCATGCAGCCATGCAGCCATACGGCTGCGCTTGTGCGACGCGCCGAGCCGGTGCTGCCCGTACCCGGGTCTTCATCCGGGAGTAATCGGCGCTGATGTGTGTGTGGGATCGGGGTTTTTCGTTGAAATAGTGGGGGATGATCGGGGTTGATTGGGGATGGGGCATGATTCAGCATGCCCCGCGTTAACAGGCCGCGTTGTGTGGTATGCGGCTGCGGGATGATTCGTAACGGTTCCACCACCGCCCGGCACCCGCGCTGGAGGTGCAAGGACTGTGGGGCCTGGACCAGCCGAAGCCGCCGCGATCAGGCACCCGCTCAGGACGGCACCACGCCCAGGCAGGTAGAAGACCTCACCACGTTCGTGGCGTGGGGGACCGGCACTCGCTCCCAGGCCGAGGCCGCCGGCGGTAGCGACAGGGCGTTTGGCCGCCGGATGGCCTGGTGCTGGGACGTCCCCGTCCCCAAGCCGCCGGCTACCGGCCAGGTGCACTCCCTGATCTTCAT